>JAJRVA010000071.1 GCA_024277485.1 Deltaproteobacteria bacterium
CAGCAGTATGCCCGGCTTGTCAATGATCTTCTGCAAGATCACACTCCGGCCCCAGACTCTTTCCTGGATCAGTGAGCGTTCGAGAACGGTCCAGATACAGATAGCGAGCCAGCGAGACCTTCGAGGGGGCAACGATGTTAATAATACATCAGTATATCAACGAGTTGCCAACGCAGCAGATGGGCCGTTATCGGACGCCACGCAGGGCGGAGGGGTGAACATGCCTCTGTAGTCAATAATGAAATTTTCCTCTTGATACAGCATGTTAACCTATTTTACCCTTCGAAGCCGCCACTGATTCAGGCCTTTGTTTACCAGCGGTAATGAGCAAAGGCCTTGTTAGCCTCGGCCATCTTGTGCGTATCATCACGCTTTTTAACCGAAGCCCCCCTGCCGTTGTATGCATCCAGCAGTTCCGCCGCAAGTTTCTGCGACATGGACTGGCCGGAACGGCTCTGGGCAAAACCTATGATCCAGCGTATCGCCAGAGCATTACGTCGTCCCGGCCGGACCTCGACCGGTACCTGGTAGGTTGCCCCGCCTACACGGCGCGACTTGACTTCTACCCGGGGACGGATATTTTCCATTGCCGCCTCGAACACTGCCAGAGGCTCCTCGTCGCTGACGCGTTCACCGATGATCTCCAGGGCATCATATAAAATATGTCGTGCCAGTGATTTTTTTCCGTCCTGCATCAGGCAGTTGGTGAACTTTGAAACTAGTGCGCTGTTATATACCGGATCAGGTACTATCGGTTTTTTTTCAATCAGTTTTTTTCTTGGCATGAATCACTCACTCCACGTGGATAGCTAAAAGTGTGCGGGACGAATACTTATTTTGGCCGCTTGGTACCGTATTTCGACCGGCCCTGACGACGATCGGAAACACCCAGAGTATCAAGGGTACCGCGAACTATATGATACCGCACACCAGGCAGATCCTTGACACGCCCTCCCCTGATCAGGACAACTGAATGCTCCTGCAGGTTATGCCCGATCCCGGGGATGTACGAAGTAACCTCTATACCGTTGGTCAGACGCACCCTGGCAACCTTACGCAGGGCAGAGTTGGGCTTTTTGGGCGTTGTTGTATATACTCGCACACACACTCCACGTCTCTGGGGACAGCTCTGTAATGCAGGCGTATTGGACCGTTTGGTCATTTTTTTTCGTCTTTTCCGAACAAGCTGATTGATTGTCGGCATAAAAAATACTCCTTGTTAAGCAACACTACGTATAGACCCACTTCTCACTTCAAGAAATGGAGAATCGAACTCGCAATATTATCGTATGGTCATCCCCCTGTCAAGGAGAAAATCTCACTGTTCCCGCCCGATCAGGTATTGTTCCAGACCGGTTCCGGCGGAAATCAAACGGCCCATGATAACATTTTCCTTGAGACCGGCCAGATGATCAACCTTACCCGCCATGGCGGCATTGGTCAGGACCTTGGTTGTTTCCTGGAACGATGCTGCCGAAATAAAGGAATCCGTGGACAGGGACGCCCGGGTTACGCCTAACAGCAGGGGCTCTGCGGCCGCAGGCTGAAGATCCTCTGCCACAAGCCTCTCATTTTCCTCCCTGAATATCCACCACTCGACCTGCTGTCCCAGCATGAACCTGGAGTCGCCGACATCGGAGACCTGTACCCTTTTCAGCATCTGGCGGACTATGGTCTCAATATGCTTGTCATTGATACGGACACCCTGGAGGCGGTACACCTCCTGGATTTCATTGACCAGAAACTTTGCCAGCTCTTCCGCCCCCAGCACCTTGAGGATATCGTTGGGCAGGATCGAACCTTCCATCAGCCGTTCCCCGGCCTTGACATAGTCGCCTTCATGGACGGTAATATGTTTGGCCTTGGGCAACAGGTATTCCTTGGGCTCGCCGGTCTCCGGGGTAACAACAACTCTCCGTTTCCCCTTGAGATCCTTGCCGAATGTCACGCGACCGTCAATTTCGCTGATAATGGCCTGGACTTTGGGCTTCCGCACCTCGAAGAGTTCCGCAACCCGCGGCAGACCACCGGTGATATCCTTGGTTTTGGTCGTTTCACGCGGTATCTTGGCCACAGCGGTACCGGGAGTAATGACATCACCCTCATTTACCGTGATAATGGAACCCACCGGCAGTGAATAACGGGCCGGGATATTGATACCCGGAAGCTTCAAAGTCCTTCCGCGGGCATCCTTGATGGTAATCCGCGGGTTGGCCTGCTTAAGTGAAGCCGTATGGGTGACAACCTTGCTCACCTTGCCGGTTACCGTATCGACTTTCTCCTGCATGGTCTCACCCTCGACCACGTCGCCATACTTGACCTTACCCCCGACCTCGGTGACAATGGGAATCGAGAAAGCATCCCAGTCGGCAATAATCGAGCCGGGCTCCACCCTGGCGCCGTCTTTAACCTTCAACTCCGCCCCGTAAGGAACAGGGAAGCGCTCACGGTCAATGCCCTGTTCATCCAGGACCTTGATTTCCGCGTTCCGGTTCATGACAATGTCAAAGCCTTCAGCATTGGCAACCGACTGCAGGTTCTGGAACCTCACCTCGCCTCCCCGCTGGGTGCGGACCTCAGCCTGTTCAATGCTCCTGCTTGCCGTTCCACCGATATGGAAAGTACGCATTGTCAGCTGCGTTCCCGGTTCACCGATCGACTGGGCCGCAATAATTCCCACCGCCTCGCCGATGTTGACCATATGACCGCGGCCGAGATCACGGCCATAGCACATTGCGCAGACCCCGCGTTTTGACTCACAGGTGAGGACCGAGCGGATCATGACCTTGTCAATACCGGCAGCCTCTATGGCCTCGACCTTGCTTTCCGTTATCTCCTCGTCCATGCCGACGATCACCTCGCCGGTGTGGGGATCGACAACATCTTCCGGGACAACCCTGCCCAGGATACGGTCTCCGATGCGGACAATAACCTCCCCACCCTCAATAAGCGGTTCGGCAGCCACACCACGCATGGTGCCGCAGTCCTTTTCAACAATGGTTGAATCCTGGGCCACGTCAACGAGACGCCTGGTCAGGTAGCCTGAGTTTGCCGTCTTCAGGGCCGTATCAGCAAGACCTTTCCTGGCCCCGTGGGTTGAGATAAAGTATTCGAGAACATTCAGTCCTTCACGGAAGTTGGCCTTGATCGGGGTTTCGATAATCTCACCGGACGGTTTTGCCATGAGTCCGCGCATTCCGGCAAGCTGCCTGATCTGGTCTTTCGACCCCCTGGCTCCCGAATCCGCCATAATGAAAACAGAGTTGAAACTCTTGGTTTCCACCAGTTTCCTGTCTTTGCCACGGTGATACTCAACCGCCATCTCGTCCATCATCTCCTTGGCGACCCTGTCGGTTATCTTGGACCAGATATCAACGACCTTGTTATATTTTTCACCATCGGTAATCAGGCCGTCGGAATACTGCTGCTCCACTTCAAGCGTTTCTTTTTCCGCGCTTTCAACAAACTCCTCCTTGCCGATGGGAACCTTCATGTCATTGATGCAGATGGAGATTCCGGCCCGGGTCGCATATTCGTACCCCAGGTCCTTGAGCCGGTCGGCCAGGATAACGGTCTCCTTGGTACCGGCATGCCGGTAGGTATAATCAACCAGAAATGAGAGCTCTTTCTTGGACATCTCCTTGTTGACCAGGGAAAAAGGAATGGTATCAGGCAGCAGTTCACTGACAATAATCCGACCGATGGTCGTATCAACGACCTTGCCGTCAATCCTGACCCCGACCCTTGCCTGCAGGTGCACGGCACCGTGATCATAGGCCATCCTCGCCTCATCACGGGTGCTGAAGACCAGCCCTTCACCCTCGGCCCCGAAACGTTCGCGGGTCATGTAATACAGCCCGAGGACAATATCCTGGGTCGGCACAATAACCGGGGAGCCGTTGGCCGGGGACAGAATATTATTGGTGGACATCATCAGGACACGGGCCTCCACCTGTGCCTCCACTGAAAGCGGTACGTGAACCGCCATCTGATCACCGTCAAAATCCGCATTGAACGCAACGCAGACCAGGGGATGGAGCTGGATGGCCTTGCCCTCGATCAGGACAACTTCAAAGGCCTGCATACCAAGACGATGCAGGGTGGGAGCACGGTTCAGCAAGACAGGATACTCGCGCACGATCTCATCAAGGACATCCCACACCTCTTTTGTGCCGTTTTCTACCATCTTGCGGGCGCTCTTGATCGTGGTCACGTAGCCAAGTTGCTCCAACCTGTTATAGATGAACGGCTTGAACAGCTCAAGGGCCATCTTCTTCGGCAGACCGCACTGGTGCAGGCGAAGATGCGGGCCCACGACAATAACGGACCGGCCCGAATAGTCGACACGCTTGCCAAGCAGGTTCTGCCGGAAACGGCCCTGTTTTCCCTTGAGCATATCGGAAAGCGACTTCAGCGGCCGCTTGTTGGGTCCGGTAATGGTGCGGCCCCGCCGACCGTTATCAAAAAGAACATCAACAGCTTCCTGCAGCATCCGTTTCTCATTACGGATGATAATATCCGGCGCATCCAGTTCCAGCAGCCGCTTCAGCCTGTTGTTGCGGTTAATGACCCTTCTGTAGAGATCATTGAGATCAGAGGTGGCAAAACGTCCTCCCTCAAGGGGAACGAGCGGACGCAGGTCCGGGGGAAGAACAGGAATCACCTCCAGGATCATCCATTCCGGCCGGTTGCCTGAATCGCGAAATGCCTCGACAACGAGAAGCCGTTTGCCAAGTTTTGTCCTCTTGGTTGCCGAGCCTGTTTCCTTCATCTCCCTGCGAAGCTCTACGGAAAGAGTTTGCAGGTCAAGAGCAGCCAGCATTTCGCGGATCGCCTCGGCGCCTATACCGACCCTGAACTTGCCGGGAAATTCCTCCAGGGCGGCACGGTACTTCTCCTCGTTGAGCAGTGTGCCAACCGGCAGTGATTCAACCTCTGAGGACACCACTGCATACGACTCAAAATAGAGAATCCGCTCAAGCTGCTTGAGCGTCATGTCAAGGATAGCGCCGATCTTGCTCGGCAGACTTTTCAAAAACCAGATATGCGCAACAGGTGCGGCAAGGGCTATGTGCCCCAGTCTCTCGCGCCGCACTTTTGACTGAATAACCTCGACACCGCACTTTTCACACACAACACCGCGGTGTTTCATGCGCCGGTACTTGCCGCAGTTACACTCAAAATCCTTGACCGGACCGAAAATTTTGGCGCAGAACAAGCCGTCACGCTCAGGTTTGAATGTGCGGTAATTGATAGTCTCGGGTTTTTTCACCTCTCCATGCGACCACTCGATAATTTTCTGCGGCGACGCAAGAGAAATTTTAACCTTATTGAATTTAACCGGTCCTTTCGGCTTTGCAAAGAAACTGAACAGTTCTTCCACGAAAATCACCTTTTTATGATAATATCACTACGACTTGAAACGGCCGGACCTGGTACGGAGTTGATATTGCTCCTTTCCATGCTCTTTCCGGCAGTCTGTCTTCAGGCCTCTATCTCACCAGCTACTCCAGAAGTTCCACGTCCAGGCACAGTCCCTTGAGTTCCTTGACAAGGACATGGAATGATTCGGGAAGCCCTGTTTCGAGAAAATTGTTCCCCTTGACGATCTTCTCATACATGGTCGTCCGTCCTTCAACATCATCAGACTTGACGGTCAAAAACTCCTTGAGAGAATAGGCCGCGCCATAGGCCTCCATGGCCCAGACCTCCATTTCACCCAGGCGCTGACCGCCGAACTGGGCCTTGCCGCCGAGCGGCTGCTGGGTTACCAGTGAATACGGACCGGTGGAGCGGGCATGGATTTTGTTGTCCACCAGGTGATGCAGCTTGAGCATATACATGGTGCCGACAGTTACCGGGTTGTCAAAGGATTCGCCCGTCAGACCGTCATACAGCGTCGCCTGTCCGACCTCGTCAACCCCGGCCGAAACCAGGAGGGCCCGAACCTCTGCCTCGGAAGCCCCGTCGAAAACGGGCGTTGCAACATGCACCCCATGACCGTATTTACGGGCCATATCCAGCAGCTGGGCATCACTGAGGCCATCGGTCAGCCGCTTGTATTCATCCTTGGAATACACTTCCTGAAACCGCTTCTTCACCGCTTTCAGTTCCTCTTTTTCGGCCAACTTCTGGATCTGTTCCCCCAGTCTTTTGGCAGCATGACCGAGATGGCACTCCAGGACCTGGCCGACATTCATCCGGGACGGAACACCGAGGGGGTTGAGAACCAGGTCAACTGTGGATCCATCGGCAAAAAAGGGCATATCCTCTTCAGGCAGAAGCCTCGACACCACGCCCTTGTTGCCATGCCGGCCGGCCATCTTGTCGCCGACAGCCAGCTTGCGTTTGGTGGCCACATAGATCTTGACCATTTTGACCACTCCCGGGGGCAGGTCGTCGCCGGTCTCCATACGCTCTACAATCCCTTCGTAACGCCCACGGACAAGCTGGGCCTGACTCTGGTACCGGCTGAAGACGGCCTCTATCTCCTTGGCAAATTTGTTCTTTCCGGAAAAGTCAATGCTGCTCAAACTGGAAAACTCCAGCTGCTCCGTAACCTTCTCCGTCAGCTTCTTGCCGACCTTGAGAAGAACCTTCCCCTTCTTGTCCTTGCTGTCACTTTTTGCCGTCTTGCCGACCAGGATGGCACTGAGCTCTTTCCGGACACCCTCCTGCAGGCTCCTCAGCTCATCATCCATGTCGCGGTTCAATCGATCAACCTCAATTTCCTCGATCATGAGGCTTCTCTCGTCCTTATCCACACCCTTGCGGGAAAACACCTTGGCATCGATGACCACTCCCTCGACACCAGGCGGCACACGAAGGGACGAATCCTTCACATCGCCGGCCTTTTCACCGAAAATTGCGCGGAGCAGTTTCTCTTCCGGGGATAGCAGGGTTTCACCCTTGGGAGTTACCTTGCCCACCAGCATATCAC
>JAJRVA010000001.1 GCA_024277485.1 Deltaproteobacteria bacterium
GCAGCATGGTGGTCCGGATCGCCAGCAAGACACGGGTTGAGGACGTGACCAGCGGTTTCAGGGCCATGAGCAGGGACGCGGCAATGCGTCTGAACGTGTTCAATGAATACACCTATACCCTGGAAACCGTTATTCAGGCCGGCCAGAAAAATATGGCCATTGTTTCTGTCCCGGTGCGGACAAACATGGATCTGCGTCCTTCACGGCTGCTCAAGAGCATCCCGTCCTATATCCGGAAGTCCGTGGTGACGATTGTCAGAATTTTTGTCGTCTACAAACCGTTTCGGTTTTTTATCAGCCTGGGGCTGCTGCTCTTTTTCGGCGGTTTTCTCCTGGGATTGCGTTTTTTTGTCTATTATTTCACCGACGGCGGGGCAGGGCATATCCAGTCCCTGATCCTGGCCTCCGTCCTCCTGGGGATCGGTTTTCAGACCATCCTTGTCGCCTTTCTGGCTGATCTGCTGTCTGTCAATCGCCGTCTGCTGGAAGATGTTCAGTACCGGGCCAAAAAGGCGGAGTATTCGCATGGCCGCAGCAGAGGATCCGGCAAGACTCCTGCGGCAGACTGACGGATGCGGATCGTTTTCTGGGGCACATACGATACCGGGAAGCCGAGGAACCGTATCCTGCTGCGCGGCCTGCGGGAAAACAGGGTTGAGCTGACAGAGTGTCATGCTGATATATGGTCGGCGGTCGAAGATAAGAGCCAGATAAAGACTCTGTCCAGAAAAGTTTTTTTTCTTTTCCACTGGCTGTTCAGCTACCCCGGCCTGGTGTTCAGGTATCTCCGCCTTCCCCCTCATGACGCGGTGCTTGTCGGGTATCTCGGCCAGCTTGATGTCCTCGTGCTCTGGCCTTTTGCGAAGCTGAGGCGTGTCCCCATAGTCTGGGACGCCTTTCTGTCCCTGTATGATACAGTTGTTCATGACCGTCAAATGGTGGGCCGGCACCATCCCCTGGCCCTGCTGCTCTATGGATGGGAGTGGCTTGCCTGCAGGGCTGCCGACTGCGTTGTCCTCGATACCCGGGCTCATGCAGAGTATTTTAAAGAGCAGTTCGGGATCCCGTCCCGCAGGACCTGTGATGTGTTTGTCGGGGCTGAAATGGACAACTTCACCCCTGCGGCCGCAAAACAAGAATCCCACAGAGGAGACGACCCGTTTATAATTCTTTTTTACGGTCAGTTTATTCCCCTGCACGGTATTGAAACCATTGTTGAGGCTGCACGTCTGACAGCGGATGATCCTGTGCAGTGGGTTCTCATCGGCAGCGGTCAGGAGGAGGAAAGGATCCGGGCCATGCTGGAGGAAAAGAAACTGCCTTCCCTGCAATGGATCCCCTGGGTGGAGTATGGAAAACTGATTGACTGGATTTCAAGGGCGGACGTGTGCCTCGGTATATTCGGCGCCTCCGGCAAGGCGGCCAGGGTTATCCCCAATAAGGTATTCCAGATCCTCGCAGCGGGAAAACCGCTCCTGACGAGAGATTCTCCGGCGATCCGCGAGCTGCTTTCACCTGGAATGGAAGGTATTACCCTTCTTCCTCCTGCTGATGCACCGGCCCTTGCCGCCGCCATAAGAGCGTTTGCAGCCGGGGAAGGTTTCCGGGGCAGGGTCCTGCACCGGGAGGTTGTTGCCCGCTTCCAGGCCCGCACGCTTGCAGAACGGCTACTGGGTGAAATTGCACAGGTTACGGGGGGCAACAGATGATTGTCCTGATGGTTTCGGAGAGATACCTGCCTGTCTGGGGTGGGGCGGAGAATCAGCTGCGGCAGCTCATTCCCCACCTCGTCAGTCAGGGGGTACGGGTCGAGATCGTGACCCGGCGCTGGCATCACGATATGGCCCGGCTGGAGGAAATCGACACAACCAGGGTGCATCGCTTAGGTATACCGGGGACCGGGGGGCTGCGGACCGTTTTTTTTGTTGCGGCCCTGTTTTTCTTCCTGCTTCGCAACGCTAAAAGATTTCAGATCTACCATTCCCACGGTGCGGTGAACATGGGGGCCCTGTGCAGGGCAGCAGGGGTATTGACGGGCCGGAAAAACGTGGCCAAGATCGCCTCTGCCGGCCGGATACAGAGGCTTGCCGCAAAACTGTCCGGCAAGCCCGTTCTGGCACTGTTCAAGCAGTCAGATGCCATCATTGCCATGACACCGGAGATCAGAGGTGAACTGGTCGCGATCAACACTTCTGCAGAACGGATCCATTGCATCACAAACGGGGTGGACTGCAGCCGTTTCACGCCTCTGGCTGATGCGCAGAAACAGGCATGGAGGGAGGAACATGGATTTTTACCGGAAGAAAGGGTCGTTCTTTTTTTAAGCCGGCTGGTTCCGGGTAAGGGGCTGCGTGTTCTTCTTGATGCCTGGCCCGCTGTTTATGAAAAGCATCCGGACTGTCGGCTGTTGATAGTCGGCAGCGGAAAAGACCAGCCTGCGTCAATAGAGCAGGAGGTGCATGAAAAGGTCCAGAGACAGGGGCTTGCCAATGTCCGCTTTGCCGGGGAAACAGAGAGGCCGGAAGCGTATCTCGGCGGCGCGGATATTTTTGTTTTTCCCTCCAGGCAGGAGGGGTTTCCCAATGCCCTTATGGAGGCCATGGCCGCCGGGCTGCCCCTGGTTGCTTCCCGGATAGGCGGAGTTGCCGAACTTATCTCTGATGGCGGAAACGGCTCCCTTTTTCAGTCCGGCAACAGCCGGGACCTGGCTGAAAAAGTGGTCCAGCTGCTGGATGATCCTCCGTTGGCCAGAGAGATGGGGCAACAGGCCAGGCAGACTGTGCTGGATAATTTCTCTTTTACCCGGGTCGCATCCCGGTACGTCGCCCTGTACAACAGTCTGGCCGGGTAGTACAAATTAACTGCCCAGGATTCTTTCAATGGTCTCGATAAGTTCTTCCGTCTTCACCGGTTTGGCCAGGTATTCATTTCCCCCGATGGTTGAACCAAGGGCATCTGTTTCTTCCTTGCTCACAATGGCAGTCATAAAGACAAATTTGACATCAGCAAATTCTTCTTCATTTTTCAGGCGTTGTCCGATGTCGGTTCCGTCGGTTCCGGGCATCATGACATCGAGAAAAAGGAGGTCCGGCCGGAACTCTCTGATTGCCTCAATGGCATTGGCGCCGACATTTTCAGTCCGCACCTCGTAGTTGCCTGTACGCTCAAGGTTGAGTTTGATCATGCGGGTTAATGCTGCTTCGTCATCAATGACGAGTATCTTTTTTTTCATGTATTTCCCTCCTTCATATTGTTTTAAACATCATGAGCACTGATGCGCCGCCTTCCTTTCTGTTGCAGATATCAATTGAACCGTTGTGAAGCTTGATAATGTTATGGGCGACAGACAAACCCAGGCCCGTCCCCTCCCCAACCGGTTTGGTTGTATAAAAAGGATCAAAAATTTTGTTGCGATCATCTTCCCTTATGCCCGGTCCGGTATCAGCGACTTCAACAATCAGGGCTGTCTCACCGGTCTTGAACCGGTGATCTCTGTCCCGGGCCAGATCAGCCGGTACTGCCAGTCTCCTGAGGCGGCTGCTGACGGTAATTTCCCCATCCCCCTTTATCGCATGGGCACTGTTCAGCAACAGGTTGATGAACACCTGCTGGAGTTTGTTTTTGTCCAGAGCGATATCTGGCAGATCAGCAGCAAGATCCGTGGTAATTTCTATGGAACGATGCCGCATTTCATGGCCCACCAGGCGCAGTGAATTTTCAATGATGGTGTTGATGTTTGACGGCTTCATGTTCAGTTTTTCATTCCGGGAAAAATCAAGCAGGCCACGGATGACGGAATCCGCGCGGTGTACGGCCTCATCAATATCTTTGATGACTTCGCCGGTGAGTTCCTCTTCTTTTGTCTCCTGGGCGAGAAAATCAGTCCCCATCTGGATAATGGCCAGCGGATTTTTTACCTCGTGCGCAACACCTGCGGCAAGACGACCGATGGACTTCATTTTTTCCGCCTGCATAAGCTGCATCTGGGCATTTTTCAGTTCCCTTGTTCGTTTTGCGACCTGGCGCCTGAGCATCCTGTTCCAGGTTACAATACCGGCAAAGGTGATAACGGCAGCAAGCAACCCTCCCAGAATTGAATATCGCAATACGGGGTTGTCCCATAATTCGGGTTTGTCCAGCCTGATCCACCGGTCGGCAATTTCCTCTTTTTCTTCGGCGGTCAGGTTCGCAACGGCTTTGTCCAGGATTGTCCGCAACTCAGGCCAGTCCCTGCGTACAGCAAAGCCAAGTTCCAGTTTGCGATCCAGGCGGTCCACAACCGCAAGATTTGTAAATCCCTTCTCTCTGATATTGTACGTTATCGTTGCCAGGTCACTTATCATTGCATCAACCGCACCCATGGAGGTAAACTCCAGCCCGGTAAGCGTATCTTCAACCCGCACGATACAGACATCGGTCTGGTGGCTGGTCAGAAGATCATCCCAGATATAGTCATTGACCACCGCCACCTTGCGACCGGTAAGTTCCTCGATTGAGTTGAGTCCTCTGGCCGAGACAATCACCCCTGACACTGTGATGTGCGGCGAGGTGAACAGCAAAAATTCTTCTCTCCGCGGTGAAGCGGCAGCAGCACTCAAGACATCCACCTGACGATTCCGGGCCATCTCCAGAACCGCAGACCAGCTTTCAGCATGAATAATATCGAATTTAATCCCCAGTCTCTGCTCAATCAGGTCAACATAGTCAGCAGAGATACCCTTGAATTGACCTTCCGGGCTGAACCATTCGATGGGAGCAGAGTCCGGGTCCGGGGCCAGACGTATGACCGGATGCTCTCTGAGCCACTGTTTTTCCTCCGGGGTAAGGTTGATCTTGGCGTGCGTTGCCTGGCAGGTGGAGACGGAGATGTTGAGAAAAAGGAGTGCAATGAGACTGATGAGCGCAATGATGCGAATTCGCTGCGTCCGGACCGCAGGGCCTGCAACTCTCTCAATGTTCACCTTTCCCATCATTGCGGTCTCATAAATTTTCCGTAGGCTTGATTGTGGAAAACAGGTGTTGCCTGTCAGGAGACCTGAAACAATCCCTGCCGCTAAACTGAACAGCCCTCCTCCCTCTTCATACACCTTTTCCAGACTGCATTTCAAGTCATCACTTTGTCACTTTCTGCTGCACAGGCTCTCAGGGCAGAATGTTACAGGGATGTGAGAAAAAGCTTGACGCCGGCGGCAGAGTATGTTTTTAAACTTTTACAATATTCTAAAAGTTGGAAAACATGGAACATGGTGATGCACAGGAGATACGCCGTCGCCTGATTGAGGCCGGCGGAAGAATTTCACAGGACCTGGGCCTGGGCCGTATTGTCGGCCAGGTCCTTGTCTATCTTTATCTCAGCCGGGAGACGTGCTCCCTGGATACCATAGGTGGTGACCTGGAGCTCAGCAAGGCATCCGTCTCCATCGCGGCCCGCCAGCTTGAGCGGTTGGGGATGATTGTCCGGGTCTGGAAAAAGGGGGACCGCAGGAGCTATTACCGGACAGCGGATAATTTTACCCAGGCCCTGCAGCAGGGTTTTGTTGAGTTTGTCCGCCAGAAGATGCAGGCCGTTGGCGCTGAAATCGACTTTGCCCATACCCTTTTGCATGATGATATCAACCGGCAGACGCAGGACCCGGACCTGATTTTTCTCGGCAAAAGAGTTGACCGGGCTATGATGCTCAAGGAAAAGGTGGAGAGGGTACTTGGAAATCCGCTGGTTGCACTGCTGACAAGGAAAAAGAAGTAATGTTCTCTTTTCTTAAAAAATTATTTTCTCTTCTGACGGCAAAAGAGCGCCGGCAGCTGCACTGGCTTTTTGCCGCCATGGTCCTCATGGCGGTGATAGAAGTCGCGGGCGTCAGCTCGATCATGCCGTTCATGGCCGTGGTCGCGAATCCGGATGTTATCGAGAGCAACAGGTGGCTTTACCTGCTCTTTACCACCATGAATTTTTCCACCTACAAATCCTTTCTTCTTTTTTTAGGCTGTGTGGTGCTGGGTATCCTGGTGGTCAATAATCTGTGTACTGCAGTTATTACCTGGATGATTTTCAAGTTTTCCTGGATGCGCAACCACTCCATATCCAAACGGCTGCTGGCCAGGTATCTGCACAAACCTTACGTCTTTTTCCTCAATCGCAATACAGCGGATCTGGAAAAAAATATCATGGACGAGGTGCGGATCGTGATTGCCGGCATCCTGAATCCTCTCCTGATGATGATCAAGAATTCAATGCTGACCATTTTTATCTTTACCCTGCTGGTCTTCATGGATCCGTTTCTTGCCATCCTCGTGTCGGTCGTCATAGGCGGGGCGTATGCGGCGCTGTTTTCCTTTGTCAGCAGGAAACTGAACCTGATCGGGGAGCTGCGTGCCGAGGCAAACAGGCAGAGGTTTAAAGTGGCCAACGAGGCATTGAGCGGCATCAAGATCATCAAGGTGCTGGGCCGGGAAAGGTTTTTCCTGTCGCAGTTTTCTGTGCATTCCCGGCAGCTGTCGGAAAGCCAGGCCCTGAAAAGTGTAATTTCCCAGATCCCCAAGTATGCGTTTGAGGTTATTGCCTTTGGCGGAATACTGCTCATTGTTCTTTACTTCCTTGCCCGGGGAACGGAGACAGGCCATATTATCCCTCTCCTGTCTCTGTACGCCTTTGCCGGATACCGTCTGATGCCCGCTTTGCAGACAGTGTTCATCGGGGTCGCGGAAATCCGCTACACCCTGCCGGCACTGGATTTGTTGTATGATGACATCGGTGTCACCGGCGAGGACGTGGTTGAAGAGAAAGCGGAACCGGACACAGCCCCCCTTTCCCTGAAAAAAGAGCTGCGGCTCAAAGATATCGTGTACGCGTATCCCGGCCGGCAGGAACCGGTTCTGAAAAAACTTAATCTCGCTATACAGGCCAATACAACCATCGGCCTGGTCGGCTCCACCGGGTCCGGCAAAACAACGCTGGTGGACATTATTCTTGGTCTGCTTCGCCCCCAGGAAGGATATCTCATGGTTGATGGAGTTCCTGTTACCCGTGCCTCTATTCAGCAATGGCAGAGAAATACCGGCTATGTCCCCCAGGAGGTTTTTTTAAGTGATGACACCATAGCCGCCAATATCGGGTTCGGTATACCGGCTGATGAGAGAGATATGCCCTCTGTTGAGCGGGCCGCCCGGATTGCCAATCTGCATGATTTTATTTGCCATGAGCTTGCGGATGGATACGATACCGTGGTGGGAGAACGCGGCATACGGCTAAGCGGCGGCCAGCGCCAGCGTATCGGTATTGCCCGGGCAATATACACAGACCCCGAGGTCCTGGTTCTCGATGAGGCGACAAGCGCACTTGACGGTGTTACCGAGGATGCGGTCATGCAGGCCATCCAGAATCTGTCCGGGAAAAAGACGGTTATTATGATCGCGCATCGCTTGACCACCCTGCAGGAGTGTGATGAGATTTTTGTGCTGAACGAGGGTGAGATTTTTGACCGGGGACAGTATCGGCAACTGATGAATTCATCTGAATATTTTCAGCAGAACAGTTCGTAAACAGGGTTGAATTTTTAAGCGGCAGTGCAGGGACCGGTAACTTCAGCAAGAGGCTGTGATGAGCGCAGAAAGCATGGACAGGTGTATCAGTAACAGGGAAATTGAGAAAATCTATACGCCGTATGTGTATAAAAAATTTTCCGGGAAAGACCCGGTGCTGCTCAGCCGCCTGCTGCGTACCGGCATTGAGTGGAAGGTCAAGCGTGCCCTGAGTTATGCCGGACGAATGTTCTCGGGTCCGCCGCGTCCACCGGAAAAGGTGAAACAGAACTACGAGCAGATATGGGACCGTTTCCAGTTTGGTGATCTGGATCCGGCCAGAGGGACCCCCAGGCCGTACCTGAATCACTGGCAGGATGGATACCAGGAGGTCCATGGCTGGGGAGCAGTGCGGGTCCACCTCTACTGCCTGATGAGGCTGATCGAAGTGTTGCAGCCCCGGTCTGTGCTTGAGGTCGGATTCGGCCGGGGCCTGAATCTTGTTGCCCTGTCCGCCCGCTTTCCGGAAACCCGATTTTCAGGTCTTGAGCTGTCGGAAAGCGGTTTCCGGGAGGCACAGGAGCTTACCCGGGCTGATACCCTGCCGCAGGAGTTGATTGATTTCATTCCCTTTCCCCTGCAGGATATGGATGCGGTAAAAAATGTGAAACTGCACCGCGGGTCGGCGGAATCTCTTCCCTTTGAGGCAGGGTCCATTGATCTGGTGTATACCCGGCAGGCCCTGGAGCAGATGGAGTTAATCCGGGACACGGTCTTACATGAAATAAGCCGGGTCGCGGGGAAAAATGTTATCATGTTCGAGGCGTTCCGGGACTGGAATGAGACAGGAATGTGCCGGGATCGGAACAGTGTTACCAACTATTTTGCCGCCCGGCTGTCGGACCTTCCCAGATATGGTTTGAAGCCGGTGTATACCAGGTCGGATCTGCCCACCAAGATATATATGCATGTCGGGCTGGCGGTTGCGGAAAAAATATAAAAAGAGTTTGATGTGATTGTTATGGCGCTCACCAGGTACCAAGGGGGACTGTCGTAAAAACACCCCTCTCCGGGGCAGCGAAAGCCGGGACTTTTGAGCCCGGGGTATATACTTGCATACTATGGATCTGAAAAACAAAAAAATACTTGTTACCGGGGCAGACGGGTTTATCGGTTCTCATCTCACGGAGTATCTTGTTGGGCAGGGATACAGAGTCAAGGCCTTTGTTCTGTATAACTCATTCAACTCCTGGGGCTGGCTGGACCATTCTTCTGCAGCGGTAAAAAACAGCCTGGAGATCTTTTCCGGAGATATCCGGGACCCGTACGGTGTGAAAGAGGCCATGAAGGGATGTGATGTGGTCCTGCACCTGGCAGCATTGATTGCCATCCCGTACTCGTATCACTCCCCGGCCACCTACATTGATACCAACGTCAAGGGGACCCTGAATGTTGTCCAGGCCGCCCGGGAACTGGGGGTGGAAAAGGTTGTTCATACCTCGACCAGCGAGGTCTACGGGACCGCCAGGTTTGTCCCCATTACCGAGGAACATCCCCTGCAGGGCCAGTCTCCCTATTCCGCCAGCAAGATCGGCGCAGACCAGCTTGCCATGTCGTATTACAGCTCCTTCGGCACCCCGGTTGCCATTATCAGGCCGTTTAACACGTACGGGCCCCGTCAGTCCGCCAGGGCGGTCATTCCCACGGTAATCACCCAGATAGCCGGTGGCAAAAGGGTGCTGCGCCTGGGGTCCCTGCACCCGACCAGGGATTTCAACTATGTTCGTGACATGGTACGGGGTTTTGAGGCTGTTGCCCTGTCTGATAAGGCTGTCGGTGAGGTCATCAATATCGGCAGCAATTTCGAGGTCTCCATTGGCGAGGTTGTTGACCTGATAGCGGAAGTCATGGATGTGAAGGTGGAGATAGAGACCGATGATACGCGTCTCCGGCCGGGAAAGAGCGAGGTTGAACGTCTCTGGGCCGACAATACCAGGGCACGGGAGCTGCTGGGCTGGCAGCCGGAATACGGCGGTCGGGAGGGTTTTCGCAGGGGGTTGCAGGAGACGGTGGACTGGTTCCACCGGGAAGAGAATATACGGGCCTATAAGGCTGACATCTATAATGTATAGGTGGAAGGTAGAAGGATGCAGGTTGAGGGCCATGCGTAATGAAATTGTGATCAGCGGCAGGAAGATCGGTGATGCGTATCCTCCTCTGGTGATTGCCGAAATCGGCATCAACCATGAGGGATCTCTGGACACGGCCATTGCCATGGCCGGGGCGGCCATCCAGAACGGTGCAGAGGTCATCAAACACCAGACCCATGTGGTGGACGATGAGATGTCCGCAGTGGCGAAAAAGGTCATACCCGGGC
>JAJRVA010000072.1 GCA_024277485.1 Deltaproteobacteria bacterium
CGGGCGGACCGCATAAGCGACCGGCTCCTGTCCCTGCTTTCCGGATCAGGCCTGAAAAGTGTTGCCATTGCCCCGGATGGATGCTCGGAGCGGCTGCGCAGGGTTATCAACAAGGGACTTACTGAAGATGATCTGCTGAGTGCGGCGACAAAGCTGGTCAAAGTGGGCATTGTTCACCTCAAGCTGTACGTCATGATAGGGCTGCCCACGGAGACCGAGGATGATCTCCGGGAGATGGTCGATTTTGTCCAGCGACTCCGGCAGCAGATTCTCCCTACAGGCAGGAAAAGGGGCCGGGTAACTGAGATCTCCCTGTCAATAAACAGTTTCGTGCCCAAGCCCTGGACTCCGTTCCAATATGTCTCTTTCGGCGGTCTGGATCCTGAAACAGCGGCCGGATGCCGGGATGAAAACTTGGCGGTTGTGGCGTTGAAGCGGAAAATCAGGTATCTTCGGAAGTATCTGTCCGGGATGCCAAACGTCAAGATAAAGGCAGACCGTCCGGAGCGGGTACTCCAGCAGGCTGTATTTTCACGGGGTGACAGGCGGATGGCCCCGGTTCTCCATGACATGGCGCTGCATGGTTTTTCCCTGAAAAAGGCCTTGAAAAAGTACCGGCTCACTGCATGGGAATATGCGGTGCGGCCAAGAGATAAAGATGAAATATTCTGCTGGGACATACTGGACCATGGGATTCATAAAGAGTACCTGTGGCGGGAGTACCGGAGAAGCATGAGCGGCAAAGCGACCATTGCCTGTGACACGGCCAGGTGTCATCGCTGCGGAGTCTGTAATGAAAAACCAAAGGTCTGAAGTGCAGGCGCATCAGGTAGAAAGCAGCGGGGGCCTCCTAGATACCGGTATTCAGCCTTTCAAGCTGGTTAAATATTTTTCTTTTACCAGTCTGGCTGTTATTCTTATTGCTTCCTTTGCCCTGTCATGGATTATCTCCAACAACGCCAAAAAGGTCCTGCTTGACCGGAGTGAGGCCTATTCAGAGCTTTTTGCGGAAAATCTCAACCGCCAGGTATTTCTGCGCTTTGTTCTGCCTACCGTTATCCAGTATGGCAGCATTGCCCTCAGCAACAGGAGGCAATTCGAGCGTCTTGACCAGATTGTCAAAAACATTACCCGGGGAATGGGAATCGACTCTGTCACCATCTACGATTCCAATGAGAATATTATCTCATACTCGACCGTTCCCGAGCTGGTCGGAAAGATGGACAGGGGAGGGAGGGAGTACCGGAAGGCCCTGCAAGGGGAGAACACGTCCATCCTTATCTTCAGCGGTTCTCTCATTAACATCCTGCCGGGTACCGCGCCAGTTTTCTGTAAACTCAAGACCTATGTTCCATTCCGCGGCGAGACTCAAACAGGTGGGCAGAGTGAAAATATCATGGGGGTTATTGAGATCGTCAAAGACCTGTCAGGAGACATCAACGCGATAATTGAGCTCCAGGTCCGGATTATCGTCTTGTCGCTCATGATTATGACCATTCTCTTTGCCGTCCTGTCATACATAGTTCTGCGGGCAGACAGGATCATTGAGGCCAGGGCGGCCGAGAGGAGAATTCTTGAGGAGAAGCTGAATGAGGCCGAGCGGCTGGCAAATCTCGGCAAGATGATTGCGGCAGTATCCCATGAGATAAAAAACCCGCTTGGCATTGTCAGGTCAACAGCGGAAATGCTCGGGAAAAGAATCTCGAAAGTTGCTCCCGGCAACGAGCACCTGGCCAACATTATCGTTGAAGAAACTGTACGATTAGATGGCATTGTTCGCGAGTTTCTCGATTTTGCCAGGCCGAAAGATCCGCAAAAGGAGCCTGTCAAGCTGAACCACCTGGTGGAAAGGGTGGCCCGTTTCATGGAACCGGAACTTGAGAAAAAATCGGTTGCACTTGATCTTTCCCTTGACCAGGAACTTCCCGACATACCCCTGGATCAGGAGCAGATCTACCAGGTTTTGCTGAACATGGTTATCAACTCGATTCAGGCCCTGCCGAACGGCGGCAATATTACCCTGGGTACCCGGTTTAATCCCGCCGGCAGATGTATCGAACTTTCAGTTTCGGATACCGGGCTGGGAATCTCACCTGATAAGATTGATCAGATATTCACCCCGTTCTTTACGGATAAAAACCGTGGCTCAGGCCTCGGCCTGGCAATCGCGAAAAACATTATTGATAAACATGAAGGATCGATTGAGGTATCAAGCAGTAAGGGAGATGGAAGCCGCTTTACAATAGTTTTCCCCATACCTGGCTGGTAGACCGGATATTCATGGAAGAGTATCGGGTCGGATTTTGTGTTACTTCTCACGGGTATGGGCATGCCGCCCGTTCAGTTGCCGTTATGGAGGCACTCTCGGAGCTGGTCAGAGTTCGCTTTACCCTGGTAACCATGGTGCCGGAATGGTTTTTCCGCAGTTCATTTGGCGGCGCTTTCACGGTGCATCCGGTTCAGGCGGATATCGGGCTTGTGCAGGTTTCCGCCCTGGAGGTGGACCTGCCGGCGACAGTCAGAAAACTCCATGAATTTTATCCACTGCGCAGGGACAGGGTCGAGAAGCTTGCCGCTGTTTTTGCCGATTGTCAGCTGGTTGTAAGCGATATAGCCCCCATGGGAATTGCAGCGGCGCGGCTGACAGGTGTTCCTTCGGTCCTGCTTGAAAATTTCACTTGGGACTGGATTTACGAGGGATACCAGCAGGCCCGGCCGGAGATAAAACAGTTTGCCTCCGCAGTCAGGGAATTATACGACAAGGCGGACTATCATATTCAGGCCGACCCTGTCTGTGAAAAGAAGAACACCGACCTGTTTGCAGCTCCTGTGGCCAGAAAGGCGAGAAAAAGCCGGGAGGCTGTCCGCCGGAAACTGGGGGTGGAAAGGGAGCAGCGCCTGGTTCTGGTGAGCATGGGGGGATGGGGCATGCAACAGCTTCCGGCGTGGAACCTTAAAGGTTATGAGGATACGGTATTTCTGCTTCCGGGAAGGCAGGGGCGTGAAGCAGGGCAGAGAAATCTTCGCTTTGTTCCCGCAGATTCCGGTTTTTTTCATCCTGACCTGGTCGCCGCTTCCGATGCTGTGATCGGCAAGGTAGGGTATTCAACCCTGGCGGAAATCTACCAGGCCGGTGTGCCTTACGGGTATATTCCGCGGCCCGGCTTCAGGGAGTCCGGACCGCTTGTCCGGTTTATAAAAAAAAATATGAGCGGAGTTGAGATTCCTGCTGAAAATTATAAGGATGGTAGCTGGCTTGCGGTTCTGCCGCAGCTCTTTGCAATGGAACATACGGGAGTAAAACGGATAAACGGAGCCGACCTGTGTGGTGATCTGATAGCTTCACTCCTGACGGGCTCCGGGAACGTGTCCGGGACAGATGATGGCAGATCTTCGGGTTGAAAATCTTTCCTTCCGCAATCGTGGCCCCTACAGCTTTATCGTCCATGGCGGGCAATGCTGCGGATTATGCGGGGCCTCCGGTTCCGGCAAAACACTGCTCCTGCGCTCGCTTGTCGACCTGGACCAGCATACGGGCATGATCTCCCTGGACACTGTGACCTGCCGGGAGATCCAGGCCCCGGAGTGGAGGAAACGCGTGGGGATGCTGCCGGCAGAGAGCTGCTGGTGGTTTGACAGTGTTGGAGAGCATTTCAGCGATCCTGGCAGCCAGGTAAAGGAGCTGCTCCGCCCCCTTGGTTTTGGGATGGATGTCATGGACTGGCAGGTTCAGCGGTTGTCAACCGGGGAAAAGCAGCGACTTGCCATTGTCCGGCTTCTTGCAAACAGCCCGCAGGCTCTGCTGCTTGACGAACCTACCGCCAGCCTGGACAGGAAAAATATTACGCGGGCGGAAGATATGCTTTTGGGATACTGCAGGGACAAGGCAATCCCGCTTCTCTGGGTCAGTCACGACCCTGTTCAGCTCGACCGGGTGGCGGACCTGTGTATGACCATGCAGCAGGACGGTCGGCTGGTTGAAGGAAAAATGTGAGCATGAATGTTATAGAACTTTCTCCTGTTGATCTCATTATCGCGTCCCTGCTTGTTCTGGGGGTTGGTTGTTTAAGCTGGCGCATGCACCTTCAGCTTGAAAAACAACTCTTTGTCGCGTCGTTGAGGACGACCCTGCAGCTTCTGTTAGTCGGCTATGTCCTCCGCTTTGTTTTCGCGTCAGCAAGCCCGGGACTCGTCATTCTCATAGCGGTCTTTATGCTTTTTGTTGCCGGACGCGAGGTGATGGCGCGCCAGCAGAGAAGGGTGAGGGGCTGGTTCGGATGGCTGATGGGGACAGGAGCACTGTTTGTTTCCTCCTTCATGGTGACTCTTTTCGCTCTTATCGTGCTCGTCGGCAATCAGCCCTGGTATGCTCCCCGGTATGCCATACCACTTCTGGGGATGCTGATCGGCAACACCATGAACGGTGTGGCTCTGAGCATGGACCGGCTGACTGAGACCCTGTGGCAGCAGCGCCGGACAGTTGAACAGCGGTTGCTGTTAGGACAGACAAGCGATCAGGCTGTCAGGGAAATCCGGCAGGCGGCCATGCGTTCCGGCATGATTCCCATAATCAACTCCATGGCTGCGGCAGGTATTGTCAGTCTGCCGGGGATGATGACGGGGCAGATTTTAAGCGGGACTGAACCGGTTGCCGCAGTGAAGTATCAGATACTTATCATGCTTCTGATAGCTTCCGGAACAGGTTTCGGTATTGTTGCGGCGATGTGGATGGCCGGGAAAAAACTCTTTGACGGGCGGCATCGTCTCCGCCTGGATGTCTTACGGTAAATGTACTGTATTCTCCGCCGGTTCCGGGAGAAACTGTATTGACATTACATAACAATCGGGGCAAACTGTTTTACCATGGTTCATGGAATGAAGAGAGTTGGATTCAATACAAGGTTTTCCCTTCATATTCCGCAGACAGGTGCAGCTCCCGGGCGGCCTGCTGTAGAGTTTGCGAGGCAGGGGTAAACATGGTGCCTGTCATAAAGAAAAAAAGGTATGTGTTAGGGGTACTGCTGGCTGTCGTACTGACGGTTGTCATTTTTCTGCCCCTGATACTTTCTTCCGATACTGTACTTCGCCTGGTTGTGTCTCGTGTCAACAGTACTGTTCCTGGCCGTCTCAGCATACAATCCTGGCTTATTGACTGGCAGCAGGGAGTGTTGTGCCAGGGTATCGAGTATGCTGACGACCGGAAGGGCCTTCGGATTACAATAGCACGTTTGACCAGTACCCAGGGACTTCTGGAGTTGATTTTTGCGCCAAAAAATTTAGGGCTTGTCGGCGTGGATTCGCCCGTGGTCGAGTTTTCCGGCTCTGTACCTGCCGGGAAAGGACTGCCGGAAAGTGATGCGTCGACCTCATCATCCGGTGATACAGCTGCCTGGGACAGGCTGGTACTGCAGCTCCAGGTCCGGGACGGATTGGTTAAAACCGGACCGGGTGATGCTGAGGGGGAACTGGGGTTCAAGGGGATAAACCTCCATTCAAACCTGGCCAACGGGGTGATTGATTTCAGCCTGAAGTTTCAGGCCCTGGGAGAACAGGGGGTGGTTGAAGCCAAAGGGACCCTCAACCTCCCTGCCCGGAGCAGGGGTCTGCTTGAAACTCTTATTGTAAACGCAGATATCACGGTCGATAATTATCAGTTCAGGGACGTTTTATCTTTTTTCGCGCCGCGCTTAAACCTGCCGACCGGCGAGGGAATTCTGAATGCCGATTTTAGTGTCAGGGTCGTCGGGATCGAAGAGATAAAGCTCAGCGGAACAGCAGGCATGACGGATGTCAGATTGGCTGGAGGTGTTTTGGGGGAGGACATCCCGTCCTTCCGGGAAATCAGCCTTTCCCTGGAAGAGACTGAATGGTCAAAACGTTACTGGGCCGTCAAACAGCTTCATCTGGAGTCGGATGCCGGGACACTCAACTTCTCCGGCGAGCGCATGAATAAAGGATTGCAGCTTAAGAGCCGGGGCACACTTCTCATCCCGGTGCTGTTTGACCGCTTCCCCCATCTTCTTCGTGTTCAGGAGGCAACATTAATCGAATCAGGTTCCCTGGATTTTACCGCGGATCTTTCCCAGGACGGCCCACAGGGAAAACTTGATGTCAAGGCCCGGACGGAAAACCTTGGCGGTTTGTTTCATGGCAATGCATTTGTCTGGGATAATCCATTGACCGCTACTCTGCTCGGGGAAAAGAACGGGCTGGATTTTAAAATTCGAAGGCTGCATGTTGACGCACCCTTTGCCCAGGCCTATGGGCGCGGTAACCTGCGCTCGTTTGAGCTTGAAGCGTCGGCGGATGTGGGTGCGGCACTTGTCGCAATCGGTAAACTGTTTCAGCATCCCTGGTCCGGTACGGGCAAACTGGAACTGGAGGCAAGAGCCAGTGGTGGTGAGCCGGGTGAGAAAAACTATACTGTCGCAACCGACCTCAACATCAGTAATTTTTCTCTCAGCAGGTCAGGTTCGGTCATTATTCCACGCCACGATTTTTCCATTGTCGGCAGTGGTGGTGCTCCTCTTTCCCTGCTCAAAGACAAAAAGGGCATGTTTGACCTGCAGTTTGCTCTTTCCTCATGGCTTGGCGATATTTTTCTGACTCTGAACGGAGAGCGCGGGGAAGAAGGTTTGATCGGGGCCCGGTACAGTACTGATTCAAGTCTCGATCTCGCAGGTCTCTCCTCCTTTCTCCTTGCAGTTGGACAACTGCCCGAGATGCCGAAGGTTTCAGGAGATCTTCAGGTCCAGGCCGCGGGATATATGGATCAGACAACCCTTGAAGTCGATGAACTGAGCAGCAGTATTCAGGATTTTTCTTTTGCCCGGGATGATTTTGCCGTTGATGATAAGAAACTCAGCCTGCGGATACTGCAGTCAGTCAATGACGAGGTGCCGTCGCTGGTCATTCATGACATGATTGTCTCTGACAACCGGGAGGAGTTTTTCAATGCCGGTGCCGGGTCTAACATTATTCAATTTCCGGATCGCAGTCTTTTTCTGCATAATATCAGCCTGGAGTCCGGAGCGGGCAGGCTCCAGCTTGGTGAACTGATAATTCCTGACTGGCAGCAGCCGCTGCAGGGGATCAGGACACGTTTTGCCGTTACGAGTAATCTGGCGGAATTGACCCGGCTGCTGCAGGGCACCACCCTGCAGGAACTCGGGATAAACATGTCCGGCACAGGGCAGCTGGGTTTTCGCGCTGTTGAAACGGAAGAAGCTGGTCAGGAAATACAGGCTGATCTTCAACTGGATGATTTTTTCCTGTCCCGCAGGGGAGCGGATCTGCTGACAAAGGAAAAGGTAAGCCTGGCAACGCATCTGACAGGCCGGATTACTGCAGGTGATTTTGCCATAGATGAATTCAGGCTGTCTTCCGGGCCCCTTGATATGGTCGCTGCCGGTACGCTTAAACCTGCAGAGCATGGGAAGATACTGGAATTTCAGGGAGAAATGACCCCGAAAATGGATCGTCTGGCGGCAGTCGTCAACACGGCTTTTGATCTCAACATGACCATGCAGGGAAGGAAAAAAGAATCCTTTCAGGCCAGGTATCATTTTGGCAGCACTGGGGAAAAGGAAACAAACATCAACCGGTTTTCCACCAGCCTGTATGCTGACAGGATCGAATACAAAGGTTTTGTGTTCAGTGCCTTAAGGATGCCGGTATCTCTTGAGGAAAATAACCTCCATGTAGAGCTCTCCGGCCGGATGAATGACGGTACGCTCAACCTGGTGTCTGACAGTGATTTCGCCGTTGACCCCCCGGTGTTGCAAATTCCCCCGGCCAGCCGGATACTGACCGGCGTCCAACTCGGGAAACCCGTTGTTGACAACCTGCTGCAGGGGATTCATCCTCTTTTCGGGATTCTGGCCACCCCAACGGGCACCATAGATGTTGCGGTGGATTCATTGACCTGGCCCCTGGTAAAAGACGGGGGTAATGATGCTGATTTTGTTGCCATTATCAATACGAGTCAGGTGAGTTTCAGCAGCACGGCATTCCTTCAGGGGATACTCACCGGTTTTGGTCTGGACAAAAAAAATCTTACCCTGCAGGAGAGTAAGATATACTGTACCGGCCAGAACGGTCGGATTGCGTGTTCCCCGATTCGGATTCTTGTGGGTGGTTCGGAAATGGTCTTAAGTGGATCTGTCGGCATGGATAAATCCCTGGATTATCTTCTGCAGGTCCCGGTGACCGAGAAACTGGTCGGCAGGGAGGGATACCGTGTCCTGGAAGGGACAACGGTCAGGGTTCCCATCAGAGGGACAAGCGGCAGGCCGTCCTTCGACAAAAAGATAGTTGCGGCGGCTGTTGAGGATCTGGCAAAACAGGCAGCGGTCAAGGCCATTGAAAAGAAGGCTGAAGAAATTCTGCCCGGGCTTATCGAGGGTGTCCTCGGCCCCCTTCAACAGAAGTAATTTGCAATGGAAATCGTCCTCAGGTTGTGCAGTATCGGTTTGGGAGGCTTTATCGGCGCCATCTTCAGGTATCTCGTCAGCGGCTGGGTACAGGACCGCTCAGGTTCCATTGCCTTTCCTTTCGGGACCTTGTCTGTTAACCTTGTCGGTTGTTTCATTATCGGACTTTTGACCTTCCTGGTCGAGACCAGATCTTTCTTTTCAGTGGAAACCAGGTCTTTTCTTTTTATCGGCCTGTTGGGCTCCTTTACCACTTTTTCAACCTTTGGCAACGAGACCCTGGTACTCATCCGCGGGGGGCGCATGGACATGGCAGCTCTCTATACCGGCCTGCACGTTATTGCCGGGGTGTTCATGGTCTGGCTGGGCAGGCTGGCAGCATCCGGCATCTGGAGATAAAAATGGAACTACCTCAGGAAGGATACCTCCTTCGCATCATTATTGGAGAGAGTGACCGTCATGAAGGAACACCGCTGTATGAATGGATTGTGGTCAAGGCGCGGGAATACGGGGTGGCCGGGGCGACGGTTGTCCGTGGCATGATGGGGTATGGCGCCAACAGCCGGATCAAGACCACCTCCATTCTCCGTCTCTCAGAGGATCTGCCGGTCATCATCGAGATGATTGACACAAAAGAGATGCTGGAACAGTTCCTGGAGATTCTTGATCCGGTCCTCAACGAAGGGCTCGTCACGTTTGAGAAAATGCATATCCGCATGTACAGGAGCGGCGACTCTCCGGCCTGATTTCCCTCTTTGCACTTCCCAAGATCGCACAACCTGCAACTTTACAAACTTGATAACTTGATAAACTTTCAACGTACTGTTCAGGAGGAATGAAATGTCGAAAAAAATTGTTATTATCGGAGGGGTTGCGGCCGGGCCCAAGGCGGCGTGCCGCCTGAAAAGGCTTCAGCCGGAATGGGACATCACGGTTATTGACCAGGACAGTCTCATCTCGTACGGCGGCTGCGGCATTCCTTACTATGTGTGCGGCGACGTCTCGGATGAAAAGGAGCTCCGCTCCACCAGCTTCCACATGGTCAGGGATGAACACTTCTTTGCAACCGCAAAGGGGGTGACCGTCCGGACAAGGACGCGGGCCATGCGTATTGACCGGCAGGAAAAAACAGTTTATGTCAAAAACCTCGATTCCGGCGAAGAGAGCCGGATACCCTATGACAGGCTGTTGCTGGCCACAGGGGCACAACCGGTTGACCTGCCCATACCCGGAGTCGATCTTGACGGAGTTTTTTCCATTGCCAACCTGCATCGGGCCATCGAGATAAAGGAAAGGATTGCCAAAGGCAAGGTGAGCAGGGCCGTGGTTGTCGGCGGCGGGGCCATCGGTATCGAGATGGCCGAGGCATTCACCGACCTCTGGGGCGTGGAGACCACCCTGGTCGAGTACATGGACCAGCTGCTGCCGAAAATTGTTGACCTGGAGTTTGCCGCCATGCTGGAGACTCACCTGAAGGAAAAAGATGTGCAGGTTCTCACCGGTGAGTCGGCCACGGAAATTATCGGCAACGCTGACGGCAGGGTGACAGCCGTCAAAACGGGCCACCGGGAGATCCCGGCGGATATGGTTATCATGGCCGTGGGAGTGCGACCCCGCAGTAATCTGGCCCGTGACGCGGGTCTCATGGTTACGCCCTGGGGGGGAATAAAGGTCAATCACAGGCTGCAGACCTCGGATCCGGACATCTATGCCGCCGGTGACTGTATCGCCACGGTCAACCTGGTGACCGGCAAGGAGAAGGTCAAGGTCCAAGACGCCTACAGCATGCGTTCGACACCGCAGGTCATCGGCGCCGCCCGTGACCAGATGCGCTGGACGCGTTCGCAGGTCGAGATCGAGGCCAACGGCGTCGGCGACAACCCGATTTTTTTGCCCGAGGATGACGTGGTGCTGACCGGTGCGAATTTCCAGGGCACCCCTGTGAGCCTTCCGGTCGACACCCTCGGCGCCGCAGTCACGATGGTCTGCGTGCTCTCCGAACGACGTCTCAACCGTCTCACGAACCCGGCGTTGTCGGTCGGCTTACCTCCTTTCCTGACCAAAGGCGCCGGCATGTTTTCGGGCCTCATGCTGTGCCAGTACACCGCTGACATGCAGATTGTCGAGCAGAAGATCCTGTCGGCGCCGGCCTATATCCAGTCGATTCCTGCGGCCGCCGATCAGGAGGACTTTGTGTCGATGGGCATGAACTCGTCCCTTAAGACACGGCAGATCCTCGACACAGCCTGCGGCGTGCTCGGTATCGAACTCATGGCGGCCGCCCAGGCGCTTGACTTGCGCGACTACACCCCTGGGCACGGCACCCGGGCGGCACACGCCGCGGTTCGTGAGCACGTTGAGTACCTTGATGTCGATCGTCCGTTGTACCGCGACCACAACGCGATGCGTGATGCGGTCAAGGCCCTCGACGTGTTGCGCGCGGTCGAATCCGAGGTGGGTGAGCTTGCGACGTACTGAAGAGGTCTCGCTAGATCCTCGCCGAAAAGCCCTGAAGTGACCATCGGAGCGCGGGCGCGTCGCCCGCGCTTCGATAGACGTTTCTCTTCCAAGGGGTTTGGGAATGCCTTTTCGGCGAGGGTCTCGCTATGCGTCCCGTGTCATGCATCGGGTCCTCTGACCTCATCGCCGGCTGTTCTTCGCTTGCATAGATGCTGCGATGATCAGGATGGCGCCGGGTACGGAGAACAGGATCGCCCCGGCGCCGAGCATTGCGCCGGTAATCATCACCGTGTCCTCCTCGGAGTAGTTGACCGCTCCGACGGCGACCAGGACAAAACATGCGGCGCTGGCCAGCGTGAGCAGCGCCGCGGGAAGGCAACCACATCCGATGCCGGCCTTGGCGAGATTGTCCATCGTCGAGTCCCCTCCATCAGAATACAGGAAGCGCGGTGGGATTGCGGGCGCTTTCACTGCGGTCGGACGCGACCCGGCGTCTACCTCTCGAAGGACTCACGGCGGGCAGCGTCGCTCAGCGGTACGAGGAACTCGAACGGATCCTGCAGCACCTTCTCCTGCGTTGCCTCCAACGAACGTTCGCCGGCGTAGCTGACGGACGACTGCAGGTGACCGCGCATGCGGCGCAGAACATCGACGACGCTGCCCTTGTACGGGACCTGGATCTCCTGTCCTTCTGAGGGAGTTTCAAGGGCATCGTCAAGCTCTCCGTGGTTCTCTCCGTCGTACAACGACTGGAAGACCGCCTGCGGAGAGGTCATGCCGCGGTAGATCTTCTTCTTGGTCTGGGTGGCCGGGTCCTCGATGACTCGCCCTGGCGCCTCGTCGGTTCCTGAAAGGGCCGAGCCCAACATCACCGTCGAGGCGCCGCACATCAGGGCGAGGAAGAGGTCCTTGTGGTGGGTGACGCCTCCGTCAGCGATGATTGGCAAGCTCTCTCCGACGGCACACCAGGCTTCACGGATTGCCTGCAGCTGCGGAACGCCGGCCGCGGTTTCCAGACGGGTGCGGCAGCCGCGCCCTGGCCCGACGCCGACCTTGACCGCGTCGGCTCCGCATTCTGCGAGGTATGATGCGCCGTCGCCGGTGGCGACGTTGCCGCATACCAGGGGTACATCTCCGAAATCACAACGTATGGCTTCGATCGCGTCTGACATGATCTTGGAATGGCCGTGAGCGATGTCGACGACCAGGCAATCTGCTTGGGCCTCGATCAGCGCAGCCGCACGTTCGAGGTAATCGCCCCGCGCTCCGATGGCGGCGCCCACGAGCAGCCGGCCCTTGTTGTCCTTGGCTGAGAAGGGGCGACTCCGCAGGTAGTGCAGGTCGCGCATTGTGATGAGGCCCTGTATGCGACGACCGGCATCCACCAGCGGCAACCTCTCGACGCGCCGCCGAAACATCAGGTTTTCCGCCTCGTCCTCCGATATGCCTGGCGGGCTGGTCAGCAAGCTGCCGACCGGGGTCATGAAGTCGTCAACCGGACGTTCCTCGTCCTCTGGACGCCATGGCATGTCGCGGGCGGTGAGCAGGCCGGCGAGGATCCCTCCGCCATCGTGCTCCTCAATCAGGAGGGCGTTGATCGAGTGCTTTCGCGCAAGCGCCCTGGCCTCGCTGATGCTGGTTCCACGTGCGATGCGCCATGGATCCTCGATGACGGCGCCATGACTTCGTTTGACCCGGCGAACCATCTCGGCCTGCAGCTCGACGGGCTGTGCGCGGTGGATGATGCCGATGCCGCCTTCGAGGGCGACGGTCTGTGCCATTTCGTCTTCGGTCACGCTGTCCATATTGGCCGAGACGATTGGCAAGCCGAGCTTGAGGGTGCGGGTTAGGTGTGCGCACAGGTCGACGGCCTTTCGAGTCTCACTGTCGC
>JAJRVA010000006.1 GCA_024277485.1 Deltaproteobacteria bacterium
AATGGTTTCCCCTTTCATCCTGAGCGCGGTGATAAAGCAGCTTATCTGCGCCTCGGTCGCCCCGCCGGTCATGATCTCCTGCATAACCCCGATCATCTGCTGTTCATCAAGGTCAGTGCCTGCTACTACTTTTCCTATGGCTTCACGTATCATGCCATCACCTCTGGATAAAAGATCCAGGCTCAAAGAGCCCGGTTTTGAGAGGCCCTTAAAGGGCCGTGTTGACTGTTCCCCCATTGGCATTTGGTGAGCACCGCAAAAGATGCCGATGAGAAATTTTCACTGTTTGAGCGAAGCGAGTTTGAAAATTTCCGGCAGCTTTGAGGAGCACAACGAAGTCCGAAGGACAAAATGCCACGGGTGCCCTTTCTGTAGTGGTGTGGCGCAGACCACACGACGCTCGTTTTCTTTGGGCAAGCACAGAAAATGAACAGATACATTATATTCTCGGCAAAGCCAAATAACTCTGACCTTGCTCAAGGAACCAAATGTTAACAACAAAACCAAAAACTATCGCAACAGATCCGGATAATCCGACCTGATAAAATTATGCAGCAGGAGCATCCCGGCACGGGTCAGGATCGATTCAGGGTGAAACTGCACCCCTTCCACCGGCAATTCCCGGTGCCTGATCCCCATCAGTTCCCGCTGATCGGTAAAGGCCGTGGCCTCAAAACAATCGGGCAGGGATTCCATCTCCACAATCAGGGAGTGGTAACGCATGCCCTCGAAGGGATTTTCCAGGCCGGTGAAAACACCCCGGCCGTCATGGCTGATCGGACTGGTCTTGCCGTGCATGACCCGGCCGGCCCGAACGACCCGGCCGCCGAACGCCTCGCCGATCGACTGGTGGCCGAGGCACACTCCCAGTACCGGGATCCTGGTGCTGAAATAGCTGATCGCCTCGATGGAGATGCCTGCCTCCGACGGTGTACAGGGTCCGGGTGATATCAGCAACCGGTCCGGGTCCAGGGCGGCAATACCGGCCACGTCTATCTTGTCGTTCCGATAGACCCTGATTTCCGGCGGCTGCCAGTTTTCCTTTTCAGGATGCGGGCAGGTCATCAGCGTCTGCACGATATTGAACGTGAACGAATCATAGTTGTCAATAATAACAAGCACCGGTCAAAACCCCTTTTCCGCTAATTCAACAGCCCTTCGCAACCCTTTTGCCTTGTTGATGGTTTCATCATACTCGTTCTGCGGCACGGAATCAGCCACAATGCCTGCTCCCGCCTGTACCCAGAGATTCTCTCCCTGCATGACAAAGGTGCGGATGGTAATGCAGAAATCCATATTGCCTGAAAAACCGAAGTATCCGACAGCCCCGGCATACGGCCCGCGTCTTTCAGGCTCGAGTTCATCAATGATTTCCATGGCCCGTATTTTCGGGGCGCCGCTCACCGTACCGGCGGGAAAGCAGGCCCGCAGCACATCAAACTGGTCTTTGCCCTCAGCCAGTTTCCCGTGCACGCCGGAGACAATATGCATGACATGACTGTACCGTTCAACAATCAGCAGGTCATCCACCACAACAGATCCTCCCGTTGCAACCCTGCCCACGTCATTTCTGCCGAGATCAACGAGCATCAGGTGCTCCGCCCTTTCCTTGGGATCAGCAAGCAGCTCTTCCTCAAGCTCCCTGTCTTCCTCAACGGTGGAACCCCTTTTCCGCGTCCCGGCAATGGGCCGCAACTCGATATTTTCGTTTTCCAGCCGGACCAGAATCTCCGGGGAGGAGCCGATGAGAACAATATCATCCAGGCGCAGGAAAAACAGGTACGGACTCGGGTTGATATGCCGCAGCGACCGGTAGAGGAAAAAAGGATCAAGCCGGGTGCGGGTATGGAAACGCTGCGAGAGGACAACCTGGATGATGTCACCTGCCAGGATGTACTCCTTGGCCTGTTCCACCATGTTCTCAAAGGTGGATCGTTCCATGTTGGAGGTAAATGTATGGGGTGTTCCGGCCGGAGGCTGGGAAACCAGTTCCGCAGGCAGGGGTTTTTTGAGTTTTTGCACGACTTCATCAATGCGCTGCACAGCGTCTTCATACAGCCTGCCGGAATCACCCCCTTCATCGGTCAGCACATTGCAGACCACGGTCAGTTCCTGCTGCACCGAATCATGGATCAACACCAGCCGGGGTACCATGAACGAGCTGTCAGGAATATCCAGCGGCGGGTTGGAATTTGGAATTTCTTCCACAAACCTGACCATGTCATAACCTAAAAACCCGACAGCACCGCCATAAAACCGCGGCAGCCCCGGGGCCGTACTCGCATTGAAAGATGCCAGCAATGTGCGCAGTTCATCAAGGGGGTTGGCGTGAGAGAGTGTTTCCTGCTCACCCCGGGCGGCAGTGCGGCGAATATCCACACTCTCGCCGCAACTCGCAAAAGTGACCAGGGGATCGAAACCGATAAACGAATAGCGGCCCCATTTCTCACCACCCTCCATACTTTCAAACAGAAAAGAATGGTTCCTGACACCTGCTGTTTTTGCATAGATCGTCAGCGGTGTATCAAGATCGGCAACAATTGTCCGGTAAACGGGAACAAGTCCCGATGTTGCGGCCATGCGCTGAAAAGATTCCAGATCAGGAAAGTTCATAGCTTGATGAGGGAGACAGATTAAATTTTTCCACCAGGGGCAGGTGGCTGATTTTTTTCGCGTTTTTCAGCCGAAATCATTCGGTCCCCGGCTTGAACAAGGAAAAATAAAATCAGCTCCTTTACCCTTATAAATGCAATGATAATCACAAAAAACAAAAAAAGGGCTATGGAAGAAGGCAGCCTTCCATAGCCCTTGCAGATTGTGTATTCAAATCAAGGAAAAGAACAGAGCACTGATTATGCGAGGGGCTCCATTCGATTAACTCTTCTGGCGAGCCTGGAAACCTTGCGCGATGCCGTCTTCCTGTGAATTGAACCCTTTGAGGCTGTTTTCTGAATAACAGCAACCGCCTTCTGCAGGGCCTCCCGGGCCTGTTCCTCGGAACCGGCAACAAGGGCCGCCTCAACGCTGCTGACAGCACCCTTCATCTTGCTTTTGTTCACGCGGTTACGCATGCGGCGCACTTTTGACTGTCGATCTCTTTTCAGTGCGGATTTATGATTGGCCATAAAAAAAACTCCTTATATAAAACAATTCTTTCAATTCCTGTTTCTGTTAAAATTTGTGCAACCGCTCAACGTCTCAGCGACAGACAGACACTCCCGCCCGTGCGGTTCTCTTTATACGGCTTAACTGTTGATTTTCGAGCTTACCACAAAACCAACAAGCTTTTCTGCTTATCCGAAAAACACTGTTCTGTCAAGGAATTTTACTGCCATTTTACGCTGAGGCAGACTTTAGTCATCCTTCAGGGCACCCGTAAAATCAGCCCCGACTGCTCCGGAGGCAAGAACCATGTCAATCAGGGCCTCTTCGAACCTGGCCCCGGTCAGGTCCGCACCGCGCAGGTCGGCCCGGTAAAGATCTGCCTCCCGCAGGTCCGCATCCCGCAGGTCCGCATCCCGCAGGTTCGCCCCCTTGAGGTTGGCCTCGCTCAGATCCACCTTGCTGAGATCAGCTCCCTGGAGGTTTGCCCGTTCCAGGTCTGCCTCTTCCAGGTCCCGGCCCGACAGGTCAACCC
>JAJRVA010000073.1 GCA_024277485.1 Deltaproteobacteria bacterium
ATTCTGGTCACTTGATTTTGTCGTGTCGCCGGCAGTGCTTATTCCACGCCCGGAAACCGAATTTCTTCTTGAACAGGTACTGCAGACGCTTTCAGCTCAGGGCATTCAGGGAGGGGCGATTCTTGATATGTGTACCGGCAGCGGTGTGATTGCCGTTGTCCTGGCCCTTGAATTACGGGCGGGAAAAATACTTGCTGTAGACCGTTCGGAAGTGGCCCTGCATGTGGCGGCGGAAAATGTCTGCCGGCATGACAGGATGAAGGAGGTGAGCCTGCTCTGTTCCGATCTCTTTTCAGCCCTCGGCCCGCGGGCAGAGTTTGAGTGTATTGTTGCCAATCCCCCCTATGTGCCTGTGGGCGAACTGGAACGACTGCAGCCCGAAGTTCGGCGCTGGGAACCGGAAACGGCTCTTGTTGCCGGGGAGAAAGGACTTGATGTCATTGATACGCTGGCAGACCGGGCATTTGAATATCTCATGCCCGGAGGGTGGTTGTTTCTTGAAATCGGAGCGGACCAGAAGGAATGCGTCCAGGCTCTGTTTGCTGAGCATCCGAGCGGCGCCTACGGGCGTGTTGAGATTATACATGACTGGGCTGGCCGGCCCAGGGTACTCAAAACGATGAGGAAAGGCTGATTTTTCATGGATAAACTGATAATTGAAGGCGGCTTGGAACTGCATGGGAGCATTGCGGTAAGCGGGGCAAAAAACGCCGCCCTTCCTCTCATGGCTGCCACGCTCATAACACCGGGAAACCATATCCTCCATAATGTTCCGGACCTCAGGGATACGCGAACCATGCTCAAGGTACTTGACACCCTCGGTGCGGTCTGGGAGAGAAAGGGAACTACGGTCCACATCAACACAACACGGCTCACTGGAGCTGAGGCACCGTATGAACTTGTAAAAACAATGCGGGCGTCAGTCCTTGTTCTTGGTCCGCTGCTGGCACGGACAGGGTATGCCCGCGTATCTTTGCCGGGGGGGTGTGCCATTGGCGCCCGTCCTATTAATTTTCACCTGCGCGGTTTTGAACAGCTTGGGGTGGAAACAACCCTGGCTGAGGGATATGTGGAGGCTTCGGTGAAAGACCGGCTGCAGGGCAGTGTGGTCTATTTTGATACCCCTTCTGTAACCGGGACGGAAAATGTCCTTATGGCTTCGGTAACTGCAAGCGGGACCACCACGGTCAAGAATGCTGCCAGGGAACCGGAGGTCGGTAATCTCATCGATATGCTGACGCATATGGGCGCGGAAATTGAGGGGAAGGACAGCGATCTGTTGACTATACACGGGGTCGACAACCTACAGCCTGCCGAAACAACAATAATTTCGGACCGGATCGAGTGCGGGACCTACATAATTGCTGTTGCCGCAACAGGCGGCGAAGTAACTATCGAGGGCTGCAACCCGGCCCATCTGCCGTCTCTTGTTGAGAAAATGCGTCTTGCGGGAATTCATGTGGAGGGAGGCGGGTCTGTGTTCACCGTGCAGAGTAACGGTTTGCGCAGTGTTGACATCCGCACCATGCCCTACCCCGGATTTCCGACCGACCTGCAGGCCCAGTTTATGGCACTCATGTGCATGGCGGAAGGGGTCAGTGTCATCCATGAAACAATTTTCGAGAACAGGTTCATGCATGTTGCCGAACTGCAGCGTATGGGAGCTGATATTCAAGTTGACGGGTCAACAGCTATTGTCAAAGGAAGGAAAAGAGGGGAAATCTGCGGCGCACCGGTCATGGCGACAGATCTCCGTGCTTCCGCTTCATTAGTGATTGCCGGCCTTGCAGCGCAGGGGATAACAGAGGTCTCACGGATATATCACCTTGAACGCGGGTATGAAAACATGGTTGGAAAACTGCAGAGACTCGGAGCCGCGATCCGGAAAATCAGGGCATAGGGCGGGAATAAACAATAACGGCGCAATATGGTGTCATTTCGTCATTGACATGACGCTACTGTTTTGCGGGTTCCCCGTGTCTGGGCTGGGGAAGTACAATGATAACGGTACAGCCCTGATTTTTTCTGCTGACTATCTCAATTGTTCCCCCGTGGCTGTCCACAATCTGCTTGACAACAGCCAGGCCAAGGCCTGCGGTATCCTCGCGGGTAGTGAAAAAAGGATTGAAGATTTTATCCTGTATTTCAGGGTCAATTCCCGTGCCCTGATCAGCGACCTCTATGATGATGCTATCCCCCCCGGATTTTTCCGCCTCTTCAGCAGACAGGACAATCGGTCCTGCAGAATCTTTTGACGCATGGCAGCTGTTTCTCAATACATGGACAATGGCGATCTGCAGGAGCTGCCTGTCTCCGTTCACATCAAGATCTTCGGGTACGGTAATATTAATTTCACATCCGGAAGGTACCCTCCTGTCGGATACAAGTTGATCAATTGTTTCCCGGGCCATCCGTTTAAGGTTGAACCACTGGAGGGACGGAATGAGCGGGCGGGCATAGTGAAGAAAATCCGTTATGGTGTCAGCCATCCTCTCCGATTCCCGCAGGATGATATTAATGAGATCATGCTGGATATCTGATTTTTCACTCTTGTTGTCGCAGTCCGTGGCCAGTATTTGAGCTGAGCCGAAAATTGCTGCAAGAGGGTTTCTGAAATCATGTGCGATTGAGGCACTCAACTCACCAATGGCAGCCATTTTTTCCGCATTACGAACCTGCTGTTCCATCTGTTCTATTTTACTGATATCCTGCAGGGTGATGACCCTGCTGCTTGCTATGGGCGGGTTTTCGTCCTGAACCTGGGGGGGGGGGCGAAGCTCTGAACATGTATAGCCGATCCGGATGTTTTTCCCGTCTTTTCTTCTGAAATCATTTACATGGCGTTTTCTGGTATCTGTGGAAAACCGGGGAAAGAATGTATGAAAGCTCTGGCCGGTGACCTCTTCCGCACTGTAACCGGTAATGTCCCGTGCAGCAGGATTCAAGGAGGTGATTCTTCCTGTGGCATCAAGAGTGAGAATACCGGTGATGATATTGTCAAAGATCTGTTTGTACAGCAGAAGGATACGGTCCAGCCTCTGTTCGGTCAGGGAAAGGGCCTCTTCAGCAGTTCTCAGTTTCCTGGCAATAAGGCCGCTCAGCATGGCTATCAGGAAGAAGGTTAACCCGTAGACTGCAAAGATATTGGTGCTGACCTGATAATCCTGAACAAGAATATAACGGTAATCGGTAAAGTAAGAGGGGATAATCTGCCGGTATTCAAGGGTCAGAATGATTCCGTACAGCAGGGTTGAGGCTGCGGCCGGAATCAAACCGCCTATCCGGTGCATGATAAGTCCACCGGCAAGGATGGGCAGAATAAACACCGATGTGAAAATCGACTGACTGCACCCTGTGGCGTAGACCAGCAGGGTAATGAAAATGGTGTCCGAGAGAACCTGTATCCTGCCGAACCGCTGCAGGTTGAGATTTTTTTTCTGGAGAACAAGGGCTGACAGAATAGAGTACAGGTAGACAAACGTGATAAAGGCAAGGATAAGGGAAGACGGCGGCAGAATGACCTGACGGTTACGGGACTGGAGCAGG
>JAJRVA010000074.1 GCA_024277485.1 Deltaproteobacteria bacterium
AATCTGTCCCTTGATTTCCCAAGGGGCTTCCAGGCCAAGTCCAAGACTGATAACGTCACGACTGTTCATCTTGACACCTCCGATCGTTTCGAGTGGATTTGGTCAAAATATACCAAATCCACTCGAAACGTCGAGGAGCCAAAATTTTATATATATCCTGTCGGTTCATCCGGCGCGGCCTGTGGATCATGCTGTCCGTTCTTGCCACGTTGTAGTATATCGGCGTTGTTCTTCTCTCCCACGTTGTGGGGTCTTGGGCCGGGAAAAAATATGTGAGCAGGGGAAGGCTGAAGGTGGAAGGGTGGAAGGTGGAAAATGTTATTACCTGATGTACGAAGGGTTATTCATGCATATTTTTCTTACAACAGGAGAGCGCAGGACAGAAAGTTGTGATTACTTCATAACCATTTAAACCGGCGTTTTATATAGGAAAAAACAGTGCTGATCAGGCTCCCGCGACGCATTCGGAACTCCGCCTCCATCTCTTCGACTTCCTTGCCGATATGCTTCCGGAAAGATCCGGATTTCATGATGGCAAAGACCTGGGAAGGGTAAACCGAGCGATGTCCTGTCATCAGAAAGGAAGTGACGCAGGCCGTGGCGGCATAGGGTGCCACCGTCGGCCCGAAAAGTTCAACGGCAAGGATTGAGGCGGCAATCGGGGTGTTGGCGGCGCCTGCGAGCAGGGCCACCATGCCTATTGCCGCAAACGTAGCCGGGTCCACACCCATCACCATCCCGACCACACTGCCGAAGGTGGCACCGATAAAAAAAATCGGGGTTACAATACCGCCGCTTCCGCCAAAAGTCATGGTTATGCAGGTGAAGAGGATTTTCACGGCAAAAGCCCACCAGAGAGCATCTCCTCCCTGCAGGGTATCTTCAATGGTTTTCAGGCCAAGCCCCAGGTAATCTGTTGAGAAGAGCAGGGCAAGCGCGGCCAGGACGATGCCGGCCAGGAAACCTTTCAGCGGCGGCCAGATTTTTATCTTTGCAGAGAGTTTTTTAAATGAGATCATGCTCTCAATGAGAAACAGGGAACAGAGACCGAACAGGATGCCGCTGAGGAGTACCTTGAAGAAAAACATCTCTGAAAAATCAGGAACAAAGGTGATGGGGTGATAAAAATACTGGGCGCCAAGCGCCGAGGATACCTGGTAACTCATCACGCCGGCAATAAAGGACGGCAGCAGGACATCGTACATCATGGCCCCGACAAACAGGACTTCAATGCCGAAAATCGCACCGGCAATGGGGGTGCCGAAAACAGAGGCAAATCCTGCGCTGATGCCGCAGATGACCAGTTTTTTCCTGTCAATATTGGTAAAACGGAGCAGATCTGAGACAGTAGATGCCAGGCCCGCGCCGATTTGAGCACAGGGGCCCTCCTTGCCGGCGGAACCTCCGGCCGCCAGGGTAATCACGGTGGTAAAAATTTTAATGGGAACCACCATTGGCTTGATCCTGCCCGCCCGCTGGTGAACGGCCTCGATAACCTTTTCCGTGCCGTGTCCCTGGGCTTCAGGGGCCAGCTTGTCCGTGATCAGGGAAGAGAGGAAAAAGGCAAGGGGCAGAAGAAAAAAACCATAACTGTAATTGCCGACCTGGGTGGTGGCATAGTTCAGGATGAAAAGGAAAAAACTGGTCGAGGCGCCGATAAGCACACCCACCAGGTTGGCCAGAAAAAACCATTTGAGGATGCTGATGAGAAGGACTGTCTCTTCGGCTATTTTTCTTTTCATACATGACTATAAAAAAAATTACGCAAAAAAGAAGCAAAAAAGGGACAGATTGCTTGTCTTCATTGTCGGGACGACTGATTCCGGTCGCCTGGAGGCGGTTCCTGTTGCAAGGAAGGATTTTTTCCTGTAATCGCGTTGATACTGGATGACCCGGGTAACACTTTCCGGCCGGAGCCATTACAGGGCTTCAGCCGGAAGTTTTTTTCAGGTCTTCCCAGAGATCCTCGATCCACTGGTACCGCCTCTCTCTCTCCCAGGCAGTTGCCTTGAGTATTATGGCCTCTATGTCAGAAGAAATTCCTGCCCGGTAGGTTCCGGGCGGCTCGATTTTTTCCTTGATGCGCAGCCATTTTTTCAGGCTGGAACGCTGTTTTTTAAATGGAAGCTGACCTGTGTAGAGACGATAGAGAAGAATACCGGCTGTGTAGATGTCACTGCGTGAATCTCCGCGCAGTCCCTGCATCTGTTCGGGGGCCATGTAGCGGAAATCACCCTGGGGACCGAGTCCTGATGACAGAATGGTGTCAGGCATGTCCCGCCCGGAGGCCAGCCCCATATCGATAAGTTTCAGTTCATGCTCAGCATTGATGAGAAAGTTTCTCGGCCGCAGATCATGGTGGACAATCTCCATGGAATGCAGGGTGGCCATGAGGTCGCAGAGCTGCTCCATGATGCGGTGTATCTCTGCGGGATCCTGGCTGTTTTTTTCATCAAGCCACTGGTCAAAATCAACTCCTTCCGCGGGCTCCAGGATCAGCACGTCATCCTGCTGTTCAATGGGCAGGAGCAGGCAGTCATGGTGAACCTGCTGCATGATTTTGAGCTCGGCCCGGAAACAGGCGGCATAGAGTGGATTGTCCAGGATCTCGTTAAACCCCAGCTTGATGGATACCTGTGCCTTGTTCCGGCTGTCCAGGCCTGCATACAGCCAGGAAAGGGTGCCTCCGGCGAGAGGAGCACCTACGGCATAGGCGCCGATAAAGTTAGGCTGCAGATCAGAGCCCTTGCGCGCTGTTTTCACATAGCGATGCAGTGTTTTCAACGATTGCCGCAGGAAATCCAGTTCGTCATAGCCATCAGCGCTGGGAAGGGCCGGGACCC
>JAJRVA010000075.1 GCA_024277485.1 Deltaproteobacteria bacterium
ACTTTTTGCGAAATTCATTATATCAAAAAGCGAAAGGCTTTTCACGTTAATATGCAATTGTTTCAAGATGTTGTATGCTTTTTTACCTCCATTTACTTCAACTCGGAAACTTGAGTTAATTATCTTTATCACAAATGCAAGAAGAATGTCATGTGCCGGGAACACAGGTTTTACAGGTTGGCACTCTGCGGCCGCCGATACTGAACAGCCTCGGTTACGTGTCTGGATAAAATCGTGTCAGATCCATCCAGGTCGGCAATTGTCCGGGCAATTTTAAGGATACGGTGATATGCTCTGGCCGACAGGCCGAAGTGTTCGACACTGCGACGAAGAATTCCCTCACCTGTACTGTCTAAGTGGCAATATTTCTTTATCAGGGCAGGTGTCATCTGCATGTTGTTATACACCCCACCCACTTCCCTGTACCGTTCATCCTGGATCCGGCGGGCACCCATTACCCTGTCCCGCATCATAGCGGAACTCATCCCATTTTCATCCTTTTCGATCTCCCTGATCTTGACGGCAGGGACCTCGACATGCATATCAATCCTGTCAAGGAGCGGTCCCGACAGGCGCCCCTGGTAGCGCTGAATCTGTACAGGTGAACAGGTGCATTCCCTGGTCTGATCACCATAATACCCGCATGGACAGGGATTCATTGCCGCAACGAGCATGAACCGGGCCGGAAACTGCAGGCTTGACGCGGCCCGTGAAATTGTCACCACACCGTCTTCGAGCGGCTGGCGCATCACCTCGAGGACGTTTTTCTTGAACTCAGGCAGTTCATCCAGAAAGAGGATCCCGTTATGGGCCAGCGAGACCTCACCCGGGCGGGGCACCTGGCCTCCGCCGATCAGTCCGGCATCGGAAATGGTATGATGCGGCGAGCGAAAGGGTCGCTGCACCATGAGCGGTCTTTTTTCCGGCAGAAGCCCGGTGGTTGAATAGACCTTCGTCGTCTCAAGAGCCTCCTCAAGGCACAATTCAGGCAGGATTGTTGCCAGCCTTCGGGCCATCATGGTTTTTCCGGTGCCGGGAATGCCGTTGAGCAGAATATTATGCCCTCCGGCGGCCGCAACCTCCATGGCACGCTTGGCATGCTCCTGACCTTTGACTTCACCGAAATCGACCCCGTACTCCCGGCTGTCCCTGAAAACCGCGTTCAAATCCGTCTTCAGCACCACACATTTCCTGGTCCCGGTAAGCATTTCAACCGCCTCGTCAAGGCTGGCAACGGGGATAATGTCGAGTCCGTTGACCACACCGGCCTCGTACCCGTTATCACGGGGGACAAAAAACCGCTGCAGGCCGTTTTCACGGGCCGCAAGCATCATGGGCAGGATTCCCCTGACCGGACAGACTGAACCGTCCAGGGACAATTCGCCGACCACACCGATATTCTCAAGACCGGGATGTGGTATTGTCCCGGCGGCAGCGAGTATCCCGAGGGCTATGGGCAGATCATAACCGGCCCCCTCCTTTTTCACCGAGGCAGGCGCCAGGTTGACTGTTATTTTCCCGGACGGAAACTCATAGCCGCAGTTCCTGACCGCGGCCTTGACCCTGTCCTTACTCTCCCGGACTGCCCCCTCGGGCAGCCCCACCGTGGAGAAAACAGGCAGGCCCCGGGCAAGGTCAACCTCCACCTGGACGATAAAACCATCAACTCCGATAACCGCACCGCTGAGAATTTTTGCAAGCATGACAGATCAGGGCGTATACAATTTCTGCATGGAACCCGTATAGGGTCCGTTTTTTTCCGTGTACACATAAAAAGGCGGCAGGATCCGCACCTCCTCACCACCGTTCTTCACAGCTTCAATGAGAACCAGGGAGGCATCCCGGCTGCCGGGATAGCTGTAGACCGGCTGAATTCTTTTAGGCTCAAGCCTGTTTTTCTTCAGCTCCGTGATCAACGGAACAAGCCGGGCTGCCGGATAGATGACGACCATCCTGGCCCGGTTTTTCAGCCCGAACGCCGCTGCCCCGACCAGGTCAGGCAGGGAGGCATCAACCTCGTGCCGCGCCCTTGCCCTCTGGTCTGCCGGGCTTACCCTGCCCCTGCCCTGCTGCCGGTACGGGGGGTTGCTGACCACGACATCAAAGGATTCCGGCTGGACCAGGCTGCTGATGGTACGAAAATCTCCCTCAAGAACCATCAGTCGCGCCTGCAGTTCATTGGCAACAGCATTGTCCCGGGTGAGCTGAACCAGCTCAGGCTGGATTTCAATGCCTGTTAGAGTGATGTCGGGATGCCGGTACGCCAGGATGAGGCCGATAACACCACAGCCGCAGCCAAGGTCAAGGACCCGGTCACGCGGGGCAGGTCTGCAGAAATGCGCCGCAAGGACAGCGTCCAGGGAGAAACGGTACCCGTCCCTGTACTGCCTGCACACCAGACGGCCGTCAAACAGTGTATCATCTGTCAGGGACGCATTCACACCGGAGTCGCTCCGGAATCCATGGGCAGCCGGCACTGTTTCACTCTGCCAGGTAGATTTTTTCGCCGGAGACCAGCTTGTTGATCATCAGCCCGGTCATGATCTTGGGATAAAAATAGGTGGACTTGTGGGGCATGATTTCGCCGTGGTCGGCTACATCGGTAACCTGGGCCGCCCTGGTGGGATTGAGTATGAGCAGGAGCGGAGTCGTGGTGTCATCGGCCACGCTCCTTTTGACGGCCACGTCAATCGCCTCGTCGGGATCACTGAAATAGGTCAACAGCTTTTCATTGACGATTCTCTTGTGATCCAGGCCAAGCAACTGCCGGATGAGCAGCTCGGACAAAACGACCACGTCAAGGCTCCTGAGGACCCCGGGCTTGTCAGCCAGGGAAGAATACTCCTGGGGCCGTCCCTTCATGGTGAGCAGGAAGCAGCGGTCCTCTCCGGCATGATAGAGACCGAAAACAGCATTCGAGGATGACATTTCCGCCTCGTTCATCCGGGACATGACCTCGGCAACCAGAATTTCCCGGCTGCCTCCATGTATCTCTTCAACCGAAAATCCGTCCGCTGCCAGCCGGACCGCCTCGTCCGCGGTCATGGCGCCGGGAAAGCTGAGCAGGCGGTGGGTGGGCAGGACGGACAGCCCTTCATCATCCAGGGAACAGAGATACATCATGATGAAGTTGTACGGACTGTCAGCCGGCAGGTCCGGGTTCCTCTCCAGGATCTTGTTCCGGCAGCCGAGCGCGGTTGTATAGCGGTGGTGCCCGTCAGCTATGTAAACCGGCGTATCTTTGAAATAACGGATCACGCTGTCAATGGCTTCCCTGTCGGTCACTCTCCAGATGGTATGTTTGTTGCCCAGGTGATCGGCCACAGTACAGATCGGCTGCTGCTCCCTGGAGTTCTCCAGGGTGGATATGACCTCCTGGCGGCTGTCGGGGTAGATGGAGAACACCTTGCTGAACTGGGCCCGGCACTCGTCCATAAGCTGCATCCGGTCGACAATGACCGAATCAAAGGTCTTCTCATGCGGTTTGACTATGCCTTCGGAGAATTCAGTGAGCCCGACAAGGCTGATCAGCCCCTTGCGGGTCATCCTGCGGCCGGACGGGTGGAGATAATCAATATAGTAGAGGTAAATGGCGTCCCGGTCGTCCCTGATCAGGACATCTTCATTCTGCCAGCTTTCAAAAAGGTCTTTCGCGGAACGGTATTTACCGGCGCCCTCCCCTGCTTCCGGGGCTGTCGCGCGGATATCCAGCTGGATCATATTGTACAGGTTTTTTTTCAGGAGTTTTACGCCATCCTCCTCGCTTATAACATCATAGGGAGGAGTCACGACATCCTCCAGTTTTTGTATTTTTTCAGGGTTGAAACGCATTCCCCTGAAGGGGGCAATAATCGCCATGAAAATTTCTCCTCAAACTGGTCAATATGCTATATACTCTGTATCGAAATTATTAAAGGGTCCCGGTAGTATCGTAATTCCCTTTGCAGGCAATCAGTCCCAGCTTGGCAGCTTCACCTGGACCTGAATTGCACGTGTCCTGTTTACCATTGAATGAAGATGAGTTGCAAGGTGCTTTTCAATAACCGGAAACCTGTTTATCTGCAATAACTGTTGTATGGAGAAACTATCATGTTAGACATTTTTATAAAAACACATTTTTCCGGTGGGCATCACCTGCGGAACTACCCCGGCAACTGCGAGAAGCCCCACGGCCATAACTGGAAGGTCAAGGTGACTGTCAGGGCAAGCGAGCTGGATGAACTCGGCATGGGGATAGATTTCAAGGACCTGAAAAAGCATGTCAATGCGGTTGTGGACGAGCTGGACCACTGCGATCTCAACGACCACCCGGCCTTCAGGGACGTCAATCCATCCTCGGAACACATTGCCATGCATATTTTCAACACCCTGAAAGGGACGCTGCAGACCGACAGATGCAGGCTCTATTCCGTAACGGTCCGTGAAACAGATACCAGCGGTGTGACCTATTACGGTGGCTGAAAAAAGTTTGCACATCTCGGAGCTGTTTTATTCGATCCAGGGAGAATCGTCCCGGGCCGGCCTTCCCTGTGCCTTTATCCGCCTTGCCGGCTGCAATCTCAGGTGCAGTTACTGTGACTCGGCCTACACCTGGAAAGAACCCGGCCGGGCAACCGCGCTTCAGGACATATTCAACTGGCTTGAATACTATCCCGGTGTTATGGTTGAGTTTACCGGGGGAGAACCGCTGCTGCAGGAAAACATCTACCCGCTCATCGACACGCTGCTTGAAGAGGGACGCACAGTCCTGGTGGAAACAAACGGCAGCCTCAGTATCGAAAAACTGCCTCCGCGGGTCTCGATAATCCTGGATATAAAATGTCCTGACAGTGGCATGGACAGCAGAACAGACTGGAACAATATCAACATCCTGTCGGCAAGAAAAAACACCGGCAGCCGTGATGAGATAAAATTTGTCCTCAGCTCGGAAAAGGATTTCCTGTGGGCAAAAGACATTATTGAACAGTACAACCTGCCTGCTGTTGCCACTGTGCTGCTGTCCCCGGTGGAATACCTGCTTGCGCCGTCGCATCTTGCCGAACTGATCATGCAGTTTCACCTGCCGGTCAGGCTGCAGCTGCAGCTGCACAGGCTCCTGTGGCCGGACATGGACCGTGGCGTGTAAAAAAACCCGGTTTTACCAACAGAATGAAAAGGAGTAACAATGCCTGAGTTTCAATCAACCCGGATAGCGATTATCGGTCTTGGCTATGTCGGCCTTCCCCTTGCTGTTGCATTCAGCACAAAGTTTCCCACCCTGGGGTATGATGTCAAGCAGGAACGGATCGCCGAACTCCGGCAGGGTATAGATTCAACCCGCGAAGTCAGCCGCGATGAACTGCAAAGAGCGGAAAATCTCCATTTTTCCGACAATCCGGAGGACCTGAACGACTGCAACGTCTTGATAATCGCCGTTCCCACCCCTATTGACGCCAACAAAAGGCCGGACCTCACGCCTCTTGTGTCAGCCTCCCGTGCCGCCGGCCGGGCCCTGCGGAAAAACGATGTTGTCATCTACGAATCAACGGTCTACCCGGGCGCAACCGAGGAGGTGTGCGTCCCGGTTCTTGAAGAGGTGTCAGGCCTCGCCATGAACAGGGATTTTTTCTGCGGCTACAGTCCGGAACGCATCAACCCGGGAGACACGGCCCACAGGATAACGGACATCGTCAAGGTTACATCCGGTTCCACACCTGAAACAGCCGCATTTGTTGACAGCCTGTACGGGTCCATCATTACCGCCGGTACCTTCAGCGCCAGCTCGATCAAGGTGGCCGAGGCGGCCAAGGTGATCGAAAATACGCAGCGCGATGTCAACATCGCCCTGATCAATGAGCTGGCCCTTATTTTCAACCGCCTCGGGATTGACACCATGGAAGTCCTGCAGGCCGCCGGAACAAAATGGAACTTTCTTCCTTTTCAGCCGGGACTGGTCGGCGGTCACTGTATAGGTGTTGATCCCTACTACCTTACCCACAAGGCCCAGGAGGTCGGTTATCATCCGGAAATGATCCTGGCCGGACGCCGCCTGAATGACGACATGGGGCGCCATGTCGCCTCCGAGGTCATCAAGCACATGCTGAAAAAGCGTATCCACGTTGCCGGGAGCAGGATCCTGGTCATGGGGCTCACCTTTAAGGAAAACTGCCCGGACCTGCGGAACACTGCAGTAATCAATATCATCAGGGAACTGGAATCGTTCGGGGCCGGGATCGAGGTGTTTGATCCATGGGCAGACAGGGATGAAGCTGCAGGCCTGTACCATGTCACCATGGTGGAAAAGCCTGCTGAAGGCTCGTATGATGCGATTGTCCTGGCCGTAGCGCATGAGGATTTCCTCCAGCTTGATGCAGCGGATATCCGTTCATACTGCCGCCGGCAGGCTGTTATCTATGACGTGAAAAACATTCTGCAGGATGGCTGCGCAGACGCACGACTGTAGGGTGGTGAAAACACGACAACATCCGCAACCGGACTCACCGGTTGTAGACCTGACACCCGGCTGTAAAATCAAACTCTTTTCCGGTAAAGAGTTCCACCGCGGCATCAACAACATCTGCATCGTACAGCTCACCCCTATGCTCCACTATTTCATCAAACGCCTTGTCAATGCCGAGGGCCGGTCTGTAGGGACGGTGCGATGACATGGCCTCAATAACATCCGCCACCCCGATGATCCTTGCCTCCATGAGGATATCCTCCCCGGCCAGACCATAGGGGTAACC
>JAJRVA010000076.1 GCA_024277485.1 Deltaproteobacteria bacterium
GGAAAATGCATCCACGGCAATGACATTGATTCCCCTGTCCCGCAACTCACCCAGAATACCGGTTGGATACAGGGCCTTGCCGGTGGCAACCGCCGGCGGCAGAATTTTCTGGGTATTGACAACCACGGCACTGTCCCTGTGCAGGTAGGGAAGATAACGGGCCGCCTCCATTTCCTCAAAGGCAACCTGAATGTCGACCCTGCCCGGTTCAATAAGGGGGGAATAGACTTTTTCACCGTACCGCAGGTGGGCGACAACGGAACCTCCCCGCTGGGCCATGCCGTGAACTTCACTTTTCTTCACATCAAAACCCGCCTCAAGCTGCGCATAGGCCGTCAACTCACTGGCAAGCAGAATCCCCTGGCCGCCGACACCGGAAAAGAGGATATTACCGCTCTGCTTCATTCTGTTTCCTCCTTCAGAGTGATGGCATCAAACTTACAGACACAGGCACACTGGCCGCAGCCGTTGCACTGTACCTCGGTGATCATGGCATAGCCTTTCTGTTTTTCCCTGTATCCCCGCTTGGCGGCCTCTTCAGACGTGATGGGGGTCCAGCTGATGGCAGGGCAGCCCAGGTTGACGCAGGCCATGCAGCCGGTACAGTTATCCAGGCGGGTAAAGTAGACCGGCTTTTTGCGCCGTATCTCTTCTGGAAGCAGGACGCACGGCGCCCGGCTGATGACAACCGACGTTTCCGTCCTGGCGATCTCCTCCTTCAGCACCTTACGGGTTGCCTCGATATCATGAGGATTGACCACAACAACCCTTTTGACCCCGACAGCCCTGCACAGCTCTTCAAAATTGATCGCATTAGCCGGTTCACCTTTAATGTTGCAGCCGGAAGCCGGATTATGCTGATGACCTGTCATGGCCGTAATACGGTTATCAAGAATAATAACCGTTGAATAACTGTCATTGTACACCGAGTTGACCAGGCCGGTGATTCCCGAATGCATGAAAGTTGAATCGCCTAAAACAGCCACCAGTCTTCCCTCACCCTCTTTGCCAAGTGCCTTGGCCATACCATGTGCGATGGTGATGGACGCCCCCATGCAGACACAGGTGTCCATGGCGGACAGCGGCGGCAGAAACGCAAGCGTATAGCAGCCGATATCACCGGACACAAAAACATCCTTCATCCTGGACAGACAGTGAAACAGGCCCCGGTGCGGACAGCCGGCGCACATATTTGGGGGTCGCATCGGCAGATCAAGCGGTGCAAAAGATTCGCCTACATTGTCCGGATCAATAGATTTGCGGACAATGAACGAATTCAGCTCCCCCTGGGCCGGAATCAGTTCCTTGCCCCTGACCGCAATGCCCATGGCCTTGATATGCGTCTCCAGGAAAGGGTCCAGTTCTTCGACAATGATCAGCTCATCCACTATGGCCGCAAAACCTTGAATCATCCCGGCCGGCAGGGGCCATACCATGCCGAGCTTCAAAACAGATGCCTCCGGGAATGCCTCTTTGACGTAGTTATAGGAGGTGCCGGAGGTGATGAAACCGCGGGAAAAAGATCCCTCTTCCACCCTGTTTTCGGCCAGGGTTTCAGCCCGGTCCCTGAGCGACTGCATGCGCTTTTCTATCACAGTCCTGCGCATTCTCGCAGGCCCCGGCAGCATGACGAACTTGCCCGGCATTTTTTCAATGGAGGCGGTAGCCGGATCAACCCGGTCGCCTTTTTCAACAACTCCCTTGACGTGGGCAATACGTGTAGTGATGCGGAACAGGACAGGGGTGTCGAATTCCTCACTCAGCTCAAAGGCCCGGACAAGCATCTCCTTTGCCTCGGCGGGATCGGACGGCTCCAGCATGGGCAGCTTGGCGGCAAAGGCATAGTTACGGTTATCCTGCTCATTCTGGGAACTGTGCATCTCAGGATCATCGGCCGTCAGGACAACCAGGCCGCCGCGACCGCCGGTATACGAGGCCGTAAACAATGGATCAGAGGCAACGTTCATGCCGACGTGCTTCATGGTTGCCAGGGCACGGACCCCGGCAAAGGATGCCCCGATGGCAACTTCAAGCCCCACTTTCTCGTTGGGCGCCCACTCGGTATACACATCCCCATAGGTGGAGAGGTTTGCCATTATTTCCGTTGAGGGAGTTCCCGGGTATCCGGATGCAACCTGAACCCCGGCCTCCCACGCTCCCAGAGCAATGGCTTCGTTCCCTGAAAGCCAGAGTGTTTCTTTTTTTCGTAAGGTCACCAGCGTAACTCCTCAATTAATCTTTCTGGTCCGGCACTTCGAATTGAAAGGGGTAAATAACGACTGTAGACTTGTCTCCCAGCAGCGAATCCATGGTACCTGCATTGAGGATCAGGCCGATAAATATCTCATCCTCACTCGCAGGGCCGGGCTTCATGACCAGCGATTTAACCTGGTAATCAATGACATACCCGTCGATTTTCCTGGTGCGCCATAACTCTTCAAGGCCTATTCCATTCCATTTCAGGCCGACCATGGTACCGTTTGGATACTGGATCATCCGCGGCACAACCGTTGACAGTGTTGCCGGGTTACGGTTGATGATAATATCATCCTTGCCGTCATTATCAACATCACTGACAAGAATACGGGAAGGGACATAGGTCTCCCTGTACTGGTCACCAATCCCGTCAATCTCGTCAAGGTCGGTACTCCTGGTTGACTCGATCATATCCGGCTCACCCCCCAGGAAACGCCTGGTGCCGGCAAACCGTTCCGTGCTTCTCCAGACCATGGACCCGCCCTTGACAACCATCAGCTTGAACGATTCATCCAGGGCAACGATCTCGGACCGGCCGTCTCCGTCCAGGTCCGCGTAGGAAAAACTGAAAAGATTTACCTCCCTTGGGACGGCCAGACGCTCCTGCCGTACCAGGGTCTTACCGTTATACGAGAGCTGATAAATCCCTGGAACCACGGGTACAAGACCTGAGGACTGCCCGACGAGAACCTCCCCCGTACCGGGGATATTCATAGGTTTGATATACCAGCGTACATTTTTGAACAGTTCAACAAACCTGGTACCGTCCCACTCAACACCCTTTGATCCGGGCCCCTTGGCATCAGCCGCGCTGATATATATTTCGGCCCGGCCATTGCCGTTTAAGTCGGCACTGTTGACATTATGAACCTGGTAGCGGTTTCCCATGGATATGCTCTCAATGAGGTTCAGCCTGGTGCCGTCCCGGCGAAAAACCTGCACTTCGGTCCTGCTGGCGAGTATGACCTCAACCTTGCCGTCACCATCCACATCACCGAGATCAATACTGGTAAGGGTCATGTCAAAGTTGCGGGTCTTGATAAAATTGCGCCCCCCGCGAATGGACCCTGCCCCTCCAGTGGCCAGGAATGTCTTGTCCGGATGGGTGGTGGTAAAGGCGGAAGTAGCGTCCTTTGCCGGTGCTGACGGAACAGATGCGGACAGGGACACGGGTCGTTTTTTGTTGAAATATTTTTCAATGATATCCCAGGAAAGGCTGTCTATGGCCTGCATAACCTGGTCCGTGGCGGTGGCGGAAGCGAAGAAGGTTTTGATGGCCTGGTCTGTGGATGCACCGGTGCTGAAAACATTAGCGTCAATGGATATGCCTCCGCCAAGGGCTGTTATGGTTCCGAAGACCAGGTAATCGGCGCCGACACTTTGCGCATACGAACCCATGTTCTGCACAACGAGCTTACCGCCTGATCCCTTCAAGGCGGCATCTATTTTTGTTTTGGGGACAATTATCGCCCCGGTTTCAGCCGTAATCCTGCTGCCAAGCATGTCCCGGAAGCCCTCTTTCAGATACTGCTGGGCCGGCGGAGCATTCAGTTTAAAGGGGAGAATGGCCACAGATTTTTTGGCCTCAGCACCAAGTGAAACACCGGACCACAACAGGCACACAAGGAGTGCCATTAACAACATTACTGTTTTTTTGTTCACAAGTGTCATATCCTTCTCCGGAACGGAGCCTTCAGCGCCGGCATGCAACCGGCGTCTATTCCAATGAACAGGGCAAGAGCCTGAATTATCGTTGTCCCTGTTCACCTTTTTTCATTTTGTCCGCGTCCACAAAATCTCAGGACAATAAAGTATAATTCTTACCTCAAAAAAGCACCACATAGCAAGTATTTTCGGAGTTATTCCGCGGCAGACACCTCAAGCTGCTCCATTTTACCCTGCGCCTGCTCCCACCCGGCATAACTTCGCTCAAGCCTGCGCCCGACCGCGCTGTATTCCCGGCTGATTTCAGCCCACTGATCCTGGTCCTGGTACAGGTCCGGATCGGCCATCAATGTTTCCAGCTCCTGTTTCCGGGATTCCAGTTCTTTAATCTGTGCTTCCATTTTCCTGACAACGTCTTTCAGCGGTTTGAGTTTCCGGTACATCTCC
>JAJRVA010000077.1 GCA_024277485.1 Deltaproteobacteria bacterium
AAACTACGTTCAGATCGAAGTCAGTGATACGGGCTGCGGCATGGACGAGGCAACTCTTGCCAATATTTTTGATCCTTTTTTCACTACAAAAGAGCAGGGATGCGGCACCGGCCTGGGACTTGCCGTCGTGTATGACATTGTTACCGGGATGAAAGGAGGAATATCTGTTACGAGTCAACCCGGCATCGGGACGACATTTTACATCTACCTCCCCATTGCAAAGGAAAAGAACACCGCAACAGTCAAACCCCCTGTCCAGGAAAGCATCGTTGCGGGAGATGAACAGATCATGGTGGTTGACGATGAGGAGGCCATCAGGGACCTGCTGCGGGCCATTTTTGCAGGGGCGGGATACAGGGTCTTTGTCTACACTGACGGGAAAGAGGCATGGGAGGCCTTCCGGCAGGAGCCCGACAACTGGAACCTGATCGTTACCGACCAGACCATGCCCTTCATGACCGGGGAAGAACTGGCTGTCAGGGCGATGGAGCTGCGGCCGGAAATACCGGTCATTCTCTGCACGGGATACAGCGAAAGTATCAGTGAAGAAAAAGCCCTTGGTCTCGGCATAAAAGACTACCTGCACAAACCGATATCGCTGAACAGGCTTCTGACCTCTGTCCGCAGGGCCATGGAAGGCAAAAGAGAACATGCGGACTGTTAACCCACTTTGCACAGGTTCAGCATTTCCGAGCACCCGGAGGTATGCGTGCGTATAACCCAGCGGCCTTTATTTTACTGGATTCTCAGGCGGCATCGCCCCCTGCAGTTTCTGTTGCTGCTCATTATCCTGGCAAGCCTTTTTTTCAAGGTTTTCCCCCTGGAGATGCAGAAAAGGATCATCAACGAGGCCATCCACCTCAAGGATGAGCAGCTCCTCTTTCTGTACTGCGGTCTCTATATCGGCGCGGTAACGCTGGCCGGCATCTTCAAATATATCATCAACACCCTGCAGACCATTATCGGCCAGAAGATCCTGGTGACGATGCGCAACGAACTCTACCACCACATCCTGCAGCTTCCTCTTCAGTTTTACCGGAAGATGCAGCCCGGCACCGTCATCTCGGCCATGACCGCCGAGCTCAATGCTATTGGTTTCTTTCTTGGCGGAGCGCTGGCCATCCCGGTAACCAGCATCCTCACCTTTCTTGTCTTCTTGGGTTTCATGTTCAGCTTAAGTCCGTTGCTGGCCCTGCTGAGCATAAGCATATACCCCTTTGAGCTCGTCGTTATTCCCATGCTGCAGCGCCGGTATAACCGACTTAACAAACAACGCATCAAAAACACCCGGGCCATGGGCAATATCGTCAACGAGGCCATTTCCGGTATCCACGAGGTCCACTCCAATGCAAGCTACAAGATAGAGGAAGAAAGGATGTCATCCTATGTTGACACCCTGTATGGAATCCTGAAGAAACTTTTCATCGTCAAGTACGGTATCAAGTTCGCCAACAACATGTTCCAGTCCATCGGCCCCTTTATTCTTTTCCTGGTGGGCGGTTACCTGGCAATAAACGGCCAGTTCACCCTTGGCGCGCTGGTCGCGTTCCTCTCCGCCTATGAGAAAGTATACGATCCGTGGAAGGAGATGCTGCAGTACTACCAGTCGTACCAGGACGCCTCTGTCCGCTACAGACAGATCATGCAGATATTTGATCTGGAGCCGGAACATCCCATTCTGCCGGAGGGGAGAGAACCGTACTCGCTTACCGGAGAAATTGAGCTGAAGGATGCAGGGTTTTCCGTGGGGGCAGGGATCAAACTTTTAGATCGAATCACTGCGAAAATACAACCTCATGAACAGATCGCCCTGGTTGGTTTTTCCGGATCGGGCAAGTCGACCCTGGCCCTGCTGATTGCGCAGCTCTACAATATCAGCAAAGGATCGATTCTGCTGGACGGCAAAGATATCAACACCCTCTGCAAGACCGACATCAGCAGAAACATAACCATGATTGCCCAGCACCCGTTTATCTTTACCGGTACGGTCAGGGAAAACCTTCTCTATGCCGTCAAGGCATTGGTTGACGACGAGGAAGACCTGCCTGACCGGGATGCTCTTTTCCAGGTGATCAAAGATGTGGGGCTTGAGGAAGACATCCTCCGGTTCGGCTTTAACATGATCCTGCCCAAAGAAAGGGTGATACTCCTCAAGGACAAATTCCTGCGCATGCGCCGTATTATCCAGGGAGAACTGGGCAGTCAGTTTGCAGAAGTTATTGAATTTTACAATCCCCATCATTTTCTCAACTACTGCTCCATCCGTGACAACATTATTTTCGGCGACAGCATGACCGGCGAGTACGACACCCGGAACCTTCCTGAAAACCAGGTTTTCCTGAACTTTCTCACCACGCAGGGTCTTGAGGAGGACCTCCTTGACCTGGGACTCAATATTTCTCAAAAAACAGTCAGCCTGCTCAAGGATTTCGGCGATGACGAATTCTTTTTTCAGGGCAGTCCCATGGAGCCGGATGAACTGGAAACGCATCAGAAACTGCTCAAAAATCTCGGCAGCAGAAAGCCGCAGGGCAGCAGTGAAAAATCCGCACTGCTCCTGCTTGCCCTACGCTATATTGCAGGAAAGCACACCATTTACGATATGCCGGAAAAACTTGCCGACAGAATTGTCCGGGCCAGGCACCAGTTCCTGGAACACATCATGGGCATTGACATCGACTCCTGCTTTGATGCGGTAATGGAGCGCATGGAAAGCGGTACATTGACGGCTCTTCCTGCTCTTGAGGAAGAAAAAAAATTCATTCCTTACTGCCCTTCCGAGTACCTGTATAAACACAGTCTGAGAGACAATATCCTTTTCGGCGGCACCATCAGGGAGGCGCACGATATTGAAGAACTGCATCATATTGCCATGGTTATATTCCAGAGGGAAGGGCTTCTGGACGAGGTACTGGATATCGGACTTGACTTCGAGGTGGGCTCCAAAGGCGACCGGCTCTCGGGCGGCCAGAAACAGAAACTGGCCATTGCCAGGTCCCTGCTGAAAGATTCGCCCATCATCATTATGGACGAAGCCACGGCAAGCCTTGATAACCGTTCCCAGGCGCTGATCCAGGAGCTGCTTGACACCAGGTACAGAGGCACCAAAACAATTATTGCGGTCATTCACCGTCTGGATATGACGCCATCTTATGACAGGATCCTCGTCCTGAAGGCAGGAAGCATCATCGAGCAGGGGACGTATGATGAATTGATGGCCCTGAAAGGAGCATTTTATGAACTCGTCGAAAAAAACTGACCTTACTGCGCAATCCGACCAGAGCACCATCGAGGAAAACCTGGCATTTCTGAGAAAACTGCCCTTTTTTGCTCATACTCCGCTTGAAACAATACGGCTGTATGCCTATCTTTCCAAAAGAGAGTGCTATTTCCGAAACGAGCCTATTGTCTCCCAGGGGGAACCCAGTGACCGCATGTTTCTGATCATGTCCGGCAAGGTCGCCATCTGTGAAGAGCACCATGGGCGGAGATTTCTTTTGCAGACACTTTCTGCGAAAGGGCTTAATTATTTTGGTGAACTGGCCCTGCTGGCCCAGTTTGACTGGTTCTTTTCAGCAAAGGCGGTAACCGACGTCACAATGCTTACCATAACACGAGAAGCATTTCACAAGGTTATGGAAAAATATCCTGACCGGTTACCCCTTGCTGTTTCGCATATTGTTCAACTGCGCATTAAGCGCTTTGTTGACCAGACACACTCTCTTCTGCATAACATCAGGGAAGATGCATGGCAGGATTGTGATCCTGAGCAGCAGGATGAAACGGAGGAATAAACAATGCTCGTGAACCGGACTGTCCATATAGTCTGCACCATTCTCATGCTCACGGCGACACCGGCTCTTTGCGGAGAAAACACGCCCCATGAAATCAATGGTTTTTCCCTGGGATCATCCATTGAAGAGTATGATTTCATCACCTACCGCAACTTTCTCAAAGATGTCATCATTGGAGAAGTAGGAGGATTCCGTAAGGGGGTTATCTCGTATGGTGTCTGTGACCAACCCGGTAAAATCGTCCGGATCAAGATGAAATACAAGGATTCGAGCCGCGAATTTTACAGGGAGCTGCTCAAACGCTTCAAGAAAAAATTCGGCAAACCGGATGAATTTACCGGCGACACCTTTGGTATCGTCCTGGAATGGAAATGGCGGTTCACCGACAAGGACAATAATTACATCACCCTTACCCTGCAGCATAACCTGAAGAACCCGGACCAGAATGTCGGCAACATGGTCAAGCTCACCATGCCTGAACGGATCAAGGCCGAGCGGCTGTGCTTCAAAAAAATGTGCGGCAGCAAGAAAATGGACTGCCCGCTCAGCATGCGGAATGACGACTGGGAAAACCTGATCCCCCGCTGAACATGTCCGGTTCTCCCAAGCACTGGCAGGAAATCGGCTGGGACGGGATTATCCTGCGGATTCCTTCTGCCTGGCAGGCCACCGGGATTCGGGATTCCTATCTTTTTTTTGAACAGGACGGCCAGCCCGCCTTTGAAATAAAATGGGAACAGATCCACGGCCGCTTTTCTCCGCAACGTATTCTGGACAGGCTCCGGGACTCCTTGCAGGTGTCAGGTACCGCTGTCACTTCCTGGGCGGTGCCGTCTGCATTGCTTAACGCTTCGCGGAACTACGCCCTGACCGGATTTGAGTGTTCCCATGATCAGCTTGCCAGCCGGGGTTTTCTGTTGTTCTGTCCTTCCTGTGAGGGGGCCACCATGTTCCGATTTTACGGGAGTCATTCCCGGGACATGCACGTTCTGCAAACGGTTCTGCAATCCTTTTCAGACCATAACGAAGGGCAGTCCCGGACCTGGGCCATGTATGACATACGAGCGCTCCTCCCGGCCCGGGCTGAGCTGCAGTCCCATGAGTTCATGGCGGGCCGCTATACCCTGACCTTTGCATATAATGGATCAACCATTACCCTGTACAGGTTCAAACCGGCTGCCGTACTCCTGAACAGCCGGGACCTTGAAGAATTCGGTTCTTCCCTGGCAGGGGATGCAGAATGTGTTGACAGAAGAGATACTTCTGCGGCAACATGGCTGTATCAGGCATCCGGCCTGGAGCGTCTGTCGGTGATACTTGGTCGGAAACCCGCCTGGATCTGGTTGAAATTATGGCATATGCCTGAAAAAAATGTCATCCTGGGTGTAAAAGGAAGCGGAAAACGGGACATGACCCGTGAACTTCTGGAATATATTGCCGCAAACTTCGTTGCAACAGATACATTTTGATTTCTCCTCTATAAGCAGTGCTGAAAAAAAGAAAAACAACCCGGCTGCCTGGTACAGCCCCCTCCCGGAACCGTGCCCTTGACTGTATTCCTGTGAAAAATCCGCAGGTGCGGGAAGAGGCTGACCGGCAAGGGGAGATACGTCTTCACTACCAGGTGCAGGTCCGGCCGTGGTTCCAGGGAGTTGTAAAAAAAATAACCAGGAGCGAAAGCAGTCTTATCAGCCGTACCCTGCAGCTTGACCCCCTGGGCGCCTCGGTCTGGCAGATGATCGACGGCAAACAGAGTGTACACAACATCATCGAGGTATTTCAGGCCATCCACCAGCTGAACCGCCGGGAAGCCGAAGTCTCTGTAACCACCTTTTTCAAGGAGCTTGGCAAACGGGGCCTGCTGGCCATGCGGGAAAAATAAAAGTAACCGGTTACCGGTACAGCTTCTGGAGTCCTTCCTTGTCCTTTTTCTTTGTTCGGTGTTCCCCTCTTACCTCTTCCACTTGGGCAAGAAGCCGCTCCCCCTGCCACTGACGGGGAGACTCCCCGGCCCCGTACAGGGCTGCGTCAATTTCATGGAACAGGGTGGCCAGTTCCTTGTCCGGAAAAATCCGGATGATATCCCCCAGTGTCTGTATATCCCTGTCCGGGAGAAATGCCCTGGCCCAGGACAGGACAGCGCCCCTTGCCCCGGCCGGGTCACCGGCCCTGCATGCCCGGCCAAGTTCCTTGAAGGCCGCCCGCTCCTGCACGGCCCGGTCCTTGCCTGAATTTTCCTCCCGGGCATGGCTGAGCGCACGCAACCGGCCGCGGGTCTGCACAAGCAGAAAAAGGGTCAGCAGCCAGGCAGCGGCGAGCACAGCGGCAAGAACAATCCATGCGAGCGGCCTGGCCTGCGTTGCCGGCGGTTGGGCCTTCTGTATTTCCTGATCGGCCCGGGCGCCGGTTTGCCGGGTATCCTGCCGGGCCGTTTGCTCCGGTTGCCTGACCTCTCCATGGACCACAAGTTTTTTAGCCGGGATGACCGCGTATTCCACCTTCTCCTTCTCTGTATCCCACCAGGGAATCCGGATCCCGGGAATCTCCACCTCACCCGGACGTGTCGGGATCAGGGCAATGCTCTCCTTTCTGGTGCCGACAACCCCGGTGGCAGTCGTGATAGTATCTACTTCCGCTTTGCCCTGGTACACCTTCATGCCGTCGGGCTCGACCAGTTCTATCGGTGGAAGCTGCCCACCGGTCAGACCTTCAGCAACAATAGACAGGTTCAGGGTCGCAGACTCGCCGACCTGCAGATTCTGAGGATCCTGTACCCACTGTTCCTTGACAATGAATCCGGATGCGGGCAGCCAGAGTGCGGCAGCAGGATACGCATCAGGTTTTTCCCTGACTTCAACCTCATGACTTGTGCTGCGGAATTTCAGGATTTCACCCTGGCTGCCGAATGGATCAAAAAAACTCCGGCGGCTGCGTCGCGATGGAACCTGGACCTGGATGACCATCTGCGGTATCTCCAGCACCCCGCTTTTCTGCGGGAACAGGGCATATTTGCGCTCAAAAACCCTGTAACCGGCGCCGTCTATAATCTTGTCAAAGGTTGCGTCATCGAGTTTTTCTACCAGCGTATCCGCGACATCCGGGTCTCCGGGATCAATGATCTGCATATTGACTGCTCCGTACACCCGCAGGGTATACACAAGCTGGGACTGCACAAAAACAGACTGCGCGTCAATCTCTGTTTCAATAAATATGGGCGCATTGTCGGCACGGGTTTTTGCCTGCGCCTCGGCGCTGACCTGGATGGACAGAGAATCGGTTTTTTCCCGGCCAACGGTAAGCGGGGGTATTGTAAGCGTCCCGGCACGCTTTGGCGCCAGGGTAATATGCCAGGACACTGTTGACCTTGCAGTTCCATTCATGATCTGAGTGCTGCTCTGCTGGCTTTGCCCCAGCACCTTGAAATCCTTGTGCAGCGGCGCAAGGTCCGGATCAGTGAAAAAAGAACTTTTGTCCCTCGTTATGGTCAGGGTCAGAGTTTCATCAACAACGATTTTTGCCCGGTCCACCGTTGCCGTTACCTTTGCCAGGGCCGTTTGGCTCCAGGCAATCATCAACAGGAAAAGAAGAAAGGCATGGAAACTTTTAGTCTTCATCTGGCACGCTACCATATTGTATTGTTTGGGGCAGACCGGCGCTGCCCCTGGTTTTGCTGATATTCATATTCAAACTTGCGCCGTAAAAGCCCGCCGGGATTATCCGGGACCTGGCGCAGCCACTGCTCAAGCGCCTGCTGTTCTTCCCCGGAAAGCTGTTGATCAGAAACAGCGGCCTGCGGCCCGGACTCCCCGTCATCTTTCCGGCTGTCCGGCTGCTTCACACTCCTTGTCCTTTCACCTTCTTCATCTTGTCCCTTTTTTTCCAGGTCCCCGGCCTGCCGATCCTCTGCCTCACTCTGTTCTGATCTGCTCCCCTTCCGTTCATCCGGACGGCCGACCTCACTTTTCTTTTCCCGGTCCTGCGACTGTCCTTCCTGCTGATCACTGTTTCGGCCCTGTTGACGGCTTTCCTCTCCCGGCTGCTGATCCTGCCTGTCACCCGCCCGGGGCTGCCCATCCTGGTCTTTCCCCTGGTTTCCCTTTTTCTTTTCCTTGTCCTTTTCCCGTTCCTTTTCCTGTTCTTTTTCCTGTTCTTTTTCCTGCTTTATCACCCTTTCCACCAGCTCCCTGTTTACCCTGGCATCTTCCATGCCGGGATCACGTTCCAGGGCCTGTTCATAGGCAGCCACGGCTTCCTCAAGTTTCCCCGCCTTTGCCAGGGCGTTGCCGCGATTGTACCAGTCATCCGCGCTTGCACCCCGGCTTAAGGATTCCGCCGCCCCGGCATAATCCCCGGCCCGGTACAAGGCCGCTGCCTTCCACCCGGGAGAGGTAAACAGCTCGGCCGCCTGCTGCGGGTCGTCCTCTGCCAGGGCCCGGGCTGCCTGCTGATCTTTGCGCTGCCAGAGGTCATCCCAGCTCATGGCATGAGAAGTCCGGCCGGACAACACCACCGCACAGACAAGCGCCACGAGCCAGCCCCGCCGAAAAGCCAGTAAGGCCGCAGGTACAATCAGAAAAAGAAGCCAGGGACCCATTTCCTCCCACTGGTCAAACTCCCGCTCAACTTTCCTGTACATGTTTTCCTGCCATCCAGAAGGGTCATGGCGCACAAGAGATCGGATATCCGTATCATCAAGGGTAATTTCCCGGTACCGGCCGCCGGTCTTCCGGGCAAGCTCCTCAAGGACAGGACTGTTCAGGCGCACCACAACAATATTGCCGTCGCTGTCCTTCACAAAGCCGCCATCGTTTTTCGGTATGGGGCCACCGTCCCTGGTCCCCACCCCCAGGACGGAAAGAAGAATGTTCTTCCCCTTGAGAATCCTGCTGATCCGGTCAACATCCTCCACTGCCACCTCATCGGTAAGCAGCAGGATCCTGCCCTGCCCGATACCCGCATCCTTGAACAGCTGCAGCCCGATTTCAACCGCCTCGGTTACATTACTGCCATAGCTCGGCATGATCCCCGGGGACAGGGCCGGGACAAGGGCCGCGATGGTGGCGCTATCATCGGTAAGGGGCGCGACCACATGGGCATCACCGGAATACACCACCAGCGCCGTAGTCCCCTCCGTGCGCAGATCAAGAATGTCCCTGAGCTTATGCCGGGCCCGGGTAAGACGGTCAGGTGAAAGGTCCCGGGCATACATGGAAAGAGAGAGATCCTGGACAATGACCAGGGCATCCTCTTTCTTCTGAACCGGGCGGGGAAGTTTTTTCCAGGCAGGTCCGGCCAGGCTGAAGGTGGTCAGCAACCAGGCCAGCAGCAAGACAGACAGGGGCCAGCCCTGCCGTCTGGACTGTTGCGCATCCAGCAGGTGAGGCAGCAACGAGGGATCAATGACCCTGTTCCAGCGGCTTGACCGTACCCGCACAAACCAGGTCAAACCGAAAAGGACCAGGGCCGGTATGCATGCCAGCAGCCAGAGCGGGCGCAGAAAATGAAAGTCCGTCAGAACAGATTCCACCCTACACCTCCTCTCTGCGCCGCAGAAAAGGAAACAGCACATACACCAGCGTTACCACAAAACTGAAGATCAATGCCGCGCCAAGCGGCCAGGAGTAGAGTGATTTGATCGGCCGGTAGGTCTCTTCCTCCTGTTCAACCGGTTCAAGTTTATCAATGTATGTGTACACCTTCTCCAACTCCTCCGGATCACGCGCCCGGAAATACTGGCCGCCGGTCAGCCCGGCGATTTCCTGCAGGGTCTCTTCGTCAAGATCCGCCGAAGGGTTGACCCGGCGGGTCCCGAAAAAATCACGGACCAGCATCTCCTCGGCGCCCACACCGATGGTATAGATCTTGACCCCGATCCGGGCAGCCAGCTTTGCCGCCTGAAGCGGTTCAACATTCCCGGCCGTGTTCCTGCCATCGGTCAGCAGGATAAGAACCCTGCTGTCAGCAGGCCGGTCCCGCAGGTGTTTCACGGCCAGTCCTATGGCGTCGCCAATGGATGTCCTGGTCCCGGCAAAACCGATTCGCGCCTCATTAAACAGGGTCTGCAGGGTTTGACGATCAAAGGTAAGCGGCACCTGCATGTAGGCCTCGGTACCGAAAAGCAGCAGGCCGACCCGGTCTCCGGTGCGGCGGTCGACAAAATCATTCACCACATGCTTGACCAGGCCGATACGCGAGACCTGTTTACCCTGCATGACCATGTCTTCCTGCGCCATACTGCCGGAAATATCCACTGCAAGCAGCAGGTCGCGACCGCTGGCCGGCAGCGCAACCGGGTCACCGACCCACTGCGGGCGGCCAAGGGCCGACACGAGCAAAAACCAGAACAGGATCAGCAGAAATAACTTCACAAAAGACGACCGGACAGCCATGCCCCGGTGGTCTTCAAATGAAACAACATCCAGGAAAAACGGCACAAACAGCGCCGCATCATATTTTCTGGCCCTGGGCGCCAGTTTATAGACAAAAAAGGGAAGAGGGAGCAGCAAAAACGCCCATGGCCAGGCAAAATTCAACATGGTCCGTGCTCCTTGATCCAGCGTGCCGCAGTCAACACAACCCGGGCAATATCCACCTCGACTTTCGGCCGATACAGGTCCGTGCCCAGGACCCTTCCCGCACCACTGCCGAAGTCGGAGGTCCTGCCGGTTGTATCAAGAAAAGCGAGCCATGCATCTCCGGCAAGGGGGGCGACCTTTTCCCGGCCGTAGGCCTGGATGGCAGCCCGGCGGAGTATGGCGGAGATCTCTTCCAGGACAACTCCCTTTTCACTGGTATGCTTTTCAAGCAGGGACAGCTTTTTGAGGGCAATTCTGCGGTAACGGTTTTGCGCAAACCGGCGCCGCAGGAAAAAAATCAGCCCGGCCAGGCCCGCCAGGGTGGCAAGACCAACCAGCCACCATCCTGGAGCAGGCGGCCACCAGCTCACCGGTTCAGGCAGGTGAATATCACGCAATTCTGCAAGGGGATCAGCCGGGTTCATCGTCTGCCCCCTAATAAACGCCTGAAGTAATGAAGCGGAGAATCCCCGGTGGAAAGCTGGAGAAGCGGAATGCCCAGGGAACCCAACAGGTGGGCAAGCTCACTGGTTTTCCGCTCGAACCTGCTACGGTACGACTGCCGCAGGGCCGTATCGCCGGTATACATCATGGACCGCTCACTGCCGTTGGTAATACTGTAATACCCGCTTGCAGGCAGATCCCGCTCAAGGGGATCATAGACCCGGACAGCTGAAATATCGCAGTGGCGGCTCAGGTGATGAAGCTGCTCCTCTCCCTTGCCGGAAAATCCCGCGAAATCACTTATCACAAAGATATTGGAACCTGGCCTGGCAAAGCGCCTCATCTCCTCCAGCGCTTCGTTCAAACCCTGCTCAGCTTCGGGAAAATCCTTGCGCAGAAGCTGATTGATGCTGTTCAGGTCATTGAGAAAATGCAGGACATTTTTTACATTTCTGCCGGGCCTGACTTCCCTTTTCTCCCTGCCGTTGAAGACCAGGCCACCGACCCGATCATTCTGCTGCAATGCCGCCCAGGCAAGAAGGGCGCCCACATGTGCCGCCATAACAGACTTGAAACATGTTGTACTGCCGAAAAACATGGACACCCGTTGATCCACCAGAATCAGGACCGGCCGTTCGCGTTCTTCGCGAAACATCTTGGTATGCGGCCTGCCGGTCCGGGCGGTAACGCGCCAGTCAATACTGCGGATATCATCTCCGGCCTGGTATCCACGGACTTCCTCAAACTCGATACCGCGGCCGCGAAACTTTGCCTGGTGGGGCCCGACAAGCAGGCTGAACGCCTTCCTCTGTTTGTCAAGCTTGAGGTCGCAGGCCCCGTAGCGCAGCCGAATCAGCTCATCAAGTTGACAGTAAGCGCCTGAAGGCGTTGAAGATCGGATATCATGAATCAGTTCAGACAACGGGTACATAATGCAGGAGGGAATCAATAACCTGATCAGTGGTAACGCCCTTGGCCTCGGCCTCAAAACTGAGAATCAACCGATGCCGGAAGATATCATGCACCACCTCCTGAACATCATCGGGGCTGACAAAATCATGCCCCTTCAGCCATGCCGAGGCACGGGCACACCGGTCAAGGGCAATGGTGGCGCGCGGACTGCAACCGTACTCAATGGAGCTGGCCAGGCTTTCGGAATAATTTTCCGGGGAACGGCTGGCAAGGACCAGCTGGACAATATACTCGTCCACACTCGGGGCCATATGGATGGCCAGAACTTCACGGCGGGCGGACAGGATCTCCTCCAGGGAAAGAACCCGCGGGGGCGGCTCTTCCTGCCTGGCAGCCTCGCGTCGGGCAAGGTCGAGTATCCGGCGTTCCGCCTGTGCATCAGGGTAATCGATGGACACATGCATGAGGAACCGGTCAAGCTGCGCCTCCGGGAGAGGATAGGTTCCCTCCTGTTCAATGGGATTCTGGGTCGCCATGACCAGGAACAGTTCCGGCAGAGGGTATGATGTCTGACCGACACTGATCTGCCTCTCACCCATGGCCTCAAGCAGAGCGGACTGCACCTTGGCAGGGGCCCGGTTGATCTCGTCAGCAAGGACCAGGTTATGAAAGACAGGGCCGGGCTGAAACTGAAACGAACCATCCTCTGGACGATATATATCCGTTCCCGTTACATCGCCGGGCAGGAGGTCAGGGGTAAATTGAATGCGGTGAAAATCGCCCTGGATACCTTCACCGAGGCATTTAATCGCCTTTGTCTTGGCAAGGCCGGGAGCGCCCTCGACAAGCAGATGCCCGTCGGCAAGCAGGGCGATCAAGAGACGCTCAACAAGCTTTTCCTGCCCGATTATATGGCTTTCCAGCCATTCTCTTACCTGCCTGAACGCTTCATAGTTTTCCATAATGCTCCGGGTTATCTTTTGCCTTCAACCTGAATCAGTGACGGCTTCGAAGGGAAAAATAGGTTGACATGCTGTATCAAGAAGAAAAAATTTCATTGTTGACTACAGAGGCATGTTCACTCCGCCGCCCTGCAGGGCGTCCGATAACGGCCCATCTACGGCGTTGGCAACTCGTTGATATACTGATGTATTATTAACATCGTTGCCGCCTTGTATCTGGACCATTCTCGAACGCTCACTGATCCGGGTTCAAGAAATAAGAGTACTGCTGATACCTATGCAGGATTTTCCTGACCTATAGTAATAAATCAGTTCAGTGAAGATGCAAGGGGGGAGGGAATGAAAAAAAGAAGAACGCTCCACGAGAAAACAAATCCCCTTTTCCACGGTTAACCTAACCGTTTTGCTACCGCCTGCAGGTCAAGCCAGGTCGCTTTTTTCATATCCTCATTCTGGAGCAGAAAACGTGGATGGTAGGTGGGCATCACAGCAACTTCATGCCCTGACTGGTACCGATACCTGACAAACCTGCCCCGGAGACGGGAAAGCGGCTCCCGGCTCCCGGTAAGCTGCCGTGCCGCGACTTCCCCCATGGCGCAGATAATCCGGGGGCCGGTGAGAGCGATCTCCCTTTCCAGGAATGAAAAACAACTCTTCTCACTTGTGCTGTCCGGCACTGCCCCGTCTCCCGGGCAGCACTTCAGGCAGTTGGTTACAGCAACTGTTTCCGGGCTGAGGTGTATGGCCTGCATCATTTTCCACAGCATGGCATCCTCCCCGGGCCCGAACAGAATCTCCGGAGAATAGTTCTTTTTTTCCTGCAGGGACCAGTCCCCGACCACCATCAGGCGGCATGATTGCCCTGCTGTTCCGACAACACTGCCCAGGCGGTCCTGGTAGAGGGGACAACGGGTACAGGATCTCATTTCCCGCCTGAGAAGATCAAGGTTTTTACCACCTTTTTCCATGGCCTGTCCCGGCATGGAAGAGAGACCGCCTCCAGGAACAGACGCCTCTTCTCCCTGCAGACCGGAGGCCTTCCGGTCCGGCGAGGCGAGAAACCTGTCCAGGTCCGCGCCGGCCGGGTATTCGCTGATCCCCAGGGCCAGGTGCAGCTTCATCTGGCTGCGCAGGGCACGCATGATATGCGCGGAATCAGGCCTCTTTTTTTCTGCAACTTTTTTTGATGACAAGGTGCCCCTCAATGCTTAAAATAGCTGGAAAGATGCC
>JAJRVA010000078.1 GCA_024277485.1 Deltaproteobacteria bacterium
AGAAGCGGTGTGTTCTACGTTATGCCGAAGCTGAATATAACCCCGCTGGCCGGGCTCTTCCGGGCCAATGTACTGGCCATGCTCAATGAGGAAGGGTTGATTGATGATGCCTTTGTCGCCATGATTATGAAATGGCGCCATACTTCCGGTTTCAGTGTGGACAATTCCGTGAATATTGCCAGGGATGACGACAAAGGGATCACCAACCTGGCCCAGTATATTATCCGCAGCCCTTTTTCCACCAAAAAGAGTAACTATTCAGGTAGGTGCTGGAATCTTGCACGACCACCAGCTGTGTGACACCGCCTATGTGAGAAGGCCTGATCGCCTGAAGATTGGGTGCAACTGAACACTTACTTTTTTACTTTTATTTTTCAGATGGAATGCCCTGACAGACAACTGTTCATGGAGCAGCTTGCGGCGGCCTATTGATCCTGCCCTGGTCGGCAAGCAGCCGATAAGCGATATAGTATTTGTAGATATTACTCACATACTGCACGGTTTCCCTGCCGATCTGCCGGGCCGCGATCACCTCGACATTGTCAAACCAGATATCCGAGTCATAGCCGTCCGCCCGCGCCTCCTGCCGGAGTTTCGCGATTCTTGCCGGTCCAGCATTGTAGGAGGCCAGGGCAAAGAGCACCTTGTCCGCGTCTGTCATGTTCTGATCGGCAAAATAGCGATCCACCATGAACCGCAGGTATTTCGTACCCGCATGGATATTGTTCTCCATCTTGCGGATATCAGGGATGTTGACATTTTTATCCCGGGCCGTAGTCGGCAAAACCTGCATGACACCGATGGCACCGACCCGGCTCACCTTGGCCTGGTCCAGTCCCGACTCCTGGTAGGCCAACGCCGCCAGCATCAGCCAGTCAAACCTGTACTGCTTGCCGTATTTACGAAAAAACTCCACGGCCCTGCGAAAGCGTTCCATATCCTCCTGCTGGTACGCCTTGCGGATGTAACCGGTATTCTGGAGATAACGCTTGAACAGGATATTCCCCATAAGGGTCCCCTTTTTATGGCCCTTGACAAAGGCATTGACCCTGTCGCGCAGCTTTGGACAGTTCTTTCGGATGGCCCAGGCTATTCGGCCACCGCTGTGTATCCTGATATCTTCATACACCCGGATCTCAGGAAATATTTTTGCCCAAAACTCGGCCTTGTGGCTGTCCACCACCACCCGCGGCAGGACCCCGGCATTGACCATCTCCAGCAGATCCTCGTCTTCCAGGTGTTCCTCAACGGCCACGATCCGGATTTCTTTTTTACCGGTACGGCGCAGTTCCCTGTTGAGGTCGGTCAGGTGTTCAAAATAACTGCTTGATTTCCTCACATAGACCTCTTGCCCCAGCAGGTCGTCCAAGGTATGCAGCTTTGGTAGCCCGCTGCCGCTGACAACGATTTCATTGATTCCTGTGATCACGGGCTCTGAAAAATCGACCAGCTTTTTCCGTTCTTCGGTAATGGTCAGGTTCCCCGCGGCAATGTCCCCCCATCCTGCCAGCAGACGGGGTATCAGCTGATCCCGAGCCGTGGGGATGATGACAACATGAATCTTCAGATGCTTTTTGGCAGGCTTCTCCCTGTTGTTGATCTCCTTTTCAAACTCCCTGATCAGGTCATGGGTGATTCCCCGGGCCGTGGCACCGTCGAGAAAGTAAAATGTTTTACTGTAAGGAACCAGGGCACGGATAACCCTGGCCTTGACCATCTGGTCATAATCTCCGGAAAACTGCTCATTGACGAAAAAATCATCCTGGGCCTCCAGGAGGGCTGCACCGGCGCTGCCCGTGCAACCAAGGGAAAGAAAAACAAAGAACCCCAGAACCACCTGGCCAATACCGATAATCTTGATATCTCGTATCATATTATATACAGAATAAAGTAGTTCCAGGAAGGGCTGCCACAGATAACGATGATCGGTGTACCAAGCAACCTGCTGACACCGTCGACGATGAGCAGAACCCCGAAACCGATCCGCAGCGTCATCAGCAGCCTGTTTCCCCATTTGAAACAGTTCAATCATGGTCTGATAAAAAATTTTTACAACGCCTGCTTCGCACGCCATTGACGGGTTTGGTCGGTTTTTCCCGGTCCATTTCTTTTATTTCGAGCCGTTGATGCTAGCCGTCATCCTACAGAGAATCCCGGTACCGTTCAAAGACCATTGCCGTTGTTCGGTAGACCAGGTGAGCGAATTTCGTATAGGGCATGTACAGAAACAGCATCATGACCGAGACTAAATGGAGATAGTAGGTTCCATATCCCAAGCCGGCAAATCCGACCAGGCGAAATACTTCCGCAACAAGACCGGTCACGCCGACCGCCATGATTAACCAGAGCAGAAACCAGTCATAAAAGGTTGCCGAGGCCTGACCTTCGGCCTCCAGTTTTTTCCGGTTGGACCAGAGAACAGCGGTGCCTATAATCATGCCCACGGCAGCCACATTGGCCAGCATCTTCACCGGATTCATCATGGACAGGGGGCCATGCATTTCAGGAATAAAAAAACCAAGCACATCCTGGGTAAACAGTGAATAGCCCGTGACAAAGGTCAAGGCAAGGAAAGCCCACATCAAGGGCCGGTGGCCGGTAAGCCGGTCTTTATTGACCGTACACTTTTTAAACCGTTCATGGGTGACAACTTCCACCAGAGCCGGTTTGACAAAATCATTGAAAAACTGCAGTGCAGAGGTCCGGATTCGGGTATCTGCAATTCCGGACCGGGCAGCCATTGCCTTCCACATGGCCGTCACCCCCTTGTACGTCGCCCAGGTGGCACAGGCTGCCGAAGGCAGGATAAAAAGCCAGATAAAGAAAATATTTTTACTCAACAAACGAAAATCCCAGTGGCCGAAAAACTGGGTATATCCAATGGTTGCAAAATGTTCCAGATCAGGCACATGCATGCCGCCGGAGATCAGCCAGAGTAACGCGATAACCAGTGCCGGAAACCCGATCCGGATCCAGAGATTCTTTGCCGAGGCAGCCAGCCCGGCAAGTGGAGCCGGCCAGCCAAAATACTTATAGGAGGCCGCCCGAATGGCACCAAGGGTATCCCCCGGTTTTGCCCCCCTGGGACAGTAGGCCGTACAGTCACCGCACTGGTGACAGAGAAACACACTGGGATCGCCGATCAACTTTTCTTTCTGGCCCCACTGGGCCAGAATCATCTGCCTGCGCGGGAAGGGATTTTCATCCGAGGAAAGCGGACAGACCACGGAACAGGTCGCACACTGGTAACATTTTTTCAGTGTATCGCCTCCTGCGGCCTTCATTTCTCTGATAAAAGCAAAATCCGGATTAACTGCCATGGTGATTGTCTCCTTTTGCCTGTCCAGGCAAAAATATTTAAAATTTGGTGTGTAAACCGGCAGGGCCGGCACAGAGCAGCCAGCCGCGAGGGACTGTCAAAGTGGGTCCATTCCCATGCAACCGACTGTTTCTGATGACGATTTTCTACTACATATTACTCTTTTTTTGTACCGGAAACTGTAATGCAACGTACTGATTTTAAAAAATTTACTGTTCGCCAGCTTTACAGTAGAAACAACCACGTTCATGGAGTACTGCTGTCCAGCCATTTCTGATGCGGTGTCCCGGTAACGGGTTGGACATCGACACGGCACTATGGCCACCGTGAGGCAACAATTTGGAGTAATTTTTTAACCAGGCGCGAGCAACGGCATTCCGACAAACCAGCCAATGCCATCGGCAATCATGAGGAAACCCAGGCCGAGGAGTAGTGTGATCAGTATCCTGCGGCTCCAATGGACAATAAAATCATTCACCTTAGCCAGAACCGGCTCGAAAGAAGCTCCCAGCAACAGCCGGGAGAGGGGGATGGCGGCCAGGGGCAGAATATAGATCAGGTTGTAGAACAGCAAGGCCCAGAACATAGCGGTCAGTGAAAGATCCATTTTGAGAATCTGGGCCGCTGCCGCAAAATAAGGCAATGCTCCCCAGGCACCGGTGATATTCATCAGTACAGCGATAATAAAAGCACTGACCGGCGAGACCCCCTGTCTTGTTTTTTCCTCTACCCCGGCACTGTCTTTTTCCTTTCCGCACCCGCACAGCCAAAAACCATAAACGATCATGAGCACGCCGACAATAAGCTCCAGGATCAGTTCACCGAAATGGGGTTCCCGATTCCACCATGCCGTGAAATGAGCTGCCAGACTGTCAAACAGAGCGTCCAGGCCAAAGAGCAACAGAACCCCGATCAGGAAATAGCTCAGGAACATGCCTGCAAGAAACGAGAGCGAGGCCGCTGCTGGTCGTCGACTGCCCAGTGCGGAGAGCAGAGCAATCAGGGCAAGAGGCAGCACCGAGAGGCTGTCGATCAATGCAATGGGAGCTAAATAAGCGAGCAGGAGAGTCATGGATTCAATCCTCTAAAATGTCAACCTGCCTAAACCACAGGTACAGGATACCGACAATGATGTGGTGAATGGTTGTGATCTAAAGAAAAAACGGATCACGCACGATGGAGTCAGGATTTTTCCAGACTGGATTAATCCCGTAACGATGAGGAGCAATGATGCCAGGCCGATTACACCATGGGCCAGCCTTTGTTTGGCCTGGAACTTTCCATGATTACACTTATACATAAAGACATAACTCCTGACTCCGCCACCTGCAGGGATAAATTTCTGTCAGTTTGTATAGATACCGACACCGCCCTGGCATAGGGGCACATGCCTGGGGCAGACATCACGGCATTTGGCTCCACCGAAGCACTGTCCATGCTGGATGTACACCGGACCCTGACGCGTCTTGTGCCTCAGACTGAAAGGGCAGAGCCGAAAATCGGTGCCCGTAATCATTTGGTTTTTCCGCTACCGGATCGCCCCGTCACTGCCCCTCGGAAATCCTCAGGTCTCCGTCATACAGGGGAATGGTATATTTTTTCACACCGTTGTCCACCACCACAGAATCCTGTTCATATCCCGGTCCGCCATCGGTCACGGTGTAGAGCAGGTTTTGGTCCACGGTAAAGCTCATGGTCCTTCCGGACAGGGAAATATCCTCCACCGGAATCGACTGGCCCATGGGTTTTCCCGGAACCAGCTTGTACATGGTGTAGCCGGCCACGGTCTCGCCCGTGTCCGCATCCCTGAGACAACGGCGGATAGTACCTGATCCGGGCTGGTACCCCGGTTCACCTGGATTGCCGACCGGTGCAGTTATATCAAAGAAAATCCACATTTGCACCTTGCTCATGGTGCCGTCCTTATTGTAGTCAAAATGGAGAAAATCCGAGTAGGCCACGGCCCCGGTCAGGGCAACCCTCTCCTCCCCGGCCGCTGCGTGGGCCACCGGCACGCAGAGAATCACGCCACATAGCAGGACACCGAGTATTTTCGAAAACCCGTTATACCAGATCATGCCGCACCTCCCTTGCTTGGTCGACCCGCTCGCCGAGCAGGGTCCATACCTGTTTACAGGCCTCGATCTGGCTGGAGCACTCGCAAACCAGCAGCCGGATATCCGAGGCGGTTTGCGTATCCCCGATGTGGTGTTCGACCCAGTCGGCCATGCTCTCCAGGTTAATGCCTGGCAGAGAGCGCCGCGCAGGAGAGAGGAACCAGTACATCTCTTCCAGGCTGCGTATGGCCACCCGGCGCATGCCGCTGGGCATGACCATGCGTGCGGCAATAAACCGGTTTTCGAACGGGACTTCCTTTAGGATCTTTTCTGCCAGTTCCCTGTTCATGCTTTTTCCTCCCTGCCGAGCCGTTGATGCCGTTCCAGTTCATCCGCCACATGCGCCAGGTTCATTTTTTTCAGTACAGAGCGGGTGGGCCAGCCGGTGTCAACGGCAAAACCATCCTTGGCATAGTAGCGTGTTTTCCAGTCTTCGAATTTATCCCGGTCAAGACGACGGTGCATGATGTTGGTATAAGCCCATTCTCCCTTTTCGTTACGACAGGGCCACATGTAGAAGGGAAATTCACCGCTGTCGAAATTCTGTTCGTAGATGTAGTCGGCAAAATGCACCATATCCCGGTGACGTCCCTGCAGAGTCCAGATGGCGTTGTCCAGGGTCCAGATTCTTCGGCCCCGCTCGACGCCGTCCTCAAAACTGAGCTTTTCACCGGTCACCGCGTTCCAGAACACCTGCTCGCCCGCCTTGTCCGAACCCGTGGCGCCCACCCAGCCCGAAGTGTGGGTGTTGAACAGGTCGGCCCAGCGGAAATCGCAGAGCAGGGCCGAGTTTTTCCAGAATCGGCTGTAAAAGGTGTGCCAGCGCACCAGGTCGATCACGTCATCGGAGTACATGTTGGCGGTGGAGTAGTCCAGGGCCTGGGGCCCCTTGACCCAGGGTTTCATCTTGTCAGTGACCAGTTGGGCAAGTTTGTCGGCCGGGATGGTAGGAGGATAGCCTCCCAGTACCGCCAGGTTACAGAACCAGAAAATCAGGTTAATACAGTGGGAGTTCATGTCCCGGTCGCCCATGATGGTCTCAAACCCCCACTCCAGCTCAGCCCGGGGATCATATCCATGTTCAGGCACTCCCCAGTAAGGGAACTGGAGTTTCCCGGATCGCCAGTCCTCTTCCCGTCCGATCTTTTTCGCCCCCTGGACCCAGCCGTCGGCCACAATGGCGCCGATATCCTTTCCATGGGCCAGGGCTTTGACAAACGCTTCGCCAAACTCCAGGGATCCCACGTTTGACCAGTTCAGTTCCGATTCGACCTGTCTGCCCCTGCCCAGCACTCCTTCGTGCCACAGTTCCTCGAACCATATCAGGCCGGGATCACAGGGATAGGTGTTGACCCCAAGCCGATTGCACAGGTCCGCCACCTTAAAGACGATTTCAAAGACCTTTTTCTGATCTCCCCGGGTCCATTTGACCGCGTGATGGGCATACCAGGAGGTCTCCTGGCAGGATGCCTCGTTGCCGTATCCGATGTCGAAACGGGCCCGGCAGCCGCTGATGCAGCCCTGGCAGGACTGAATTCTCCGCTTTTCCGAGATTTCTTCGGTAAAGATGACCGGGCTGGCGCTCTGGCCAAGCACGGCCCAGGCGCTCACGTCCGGTTTATCGTTGTCGGATGCGTAATACTCCTTGGCGTGAAACCGGGCCTCGACCAGGGCCGCCGGATCGGCAACCTTCACCTCCAGGCTGCCCTGGATGGCGATGGCTTTGAGGTTCTTGGAACCCCAGACCGCGCCGAAACCGCCCTGGCCGGCGCCGTTGCCCGCGTCATGGATCAGGCAGCCCTGGCCGACCTGATTTTCGCCCGCAGGACCGATACAGAGAATCGCCGGTTTCTGGGTGGAATACTGCGGCCCATCCTTCCCGGGAAGCCGGTACCAGCCCTCCATGCCGCCTGTCTCTTCAAGAAGCCGCTGCCAGAGGGTTTCCTGCAGGATTTTCGTGTCCATGCCCCAGAGATCATTGGCGTCCCGGATGACCACTTCATGATTGCGGATATCGAGCCAGACCGGTTTTTCCGCCCTGCCCATGAGCACGATAGCGTCATAGCCCGCATACTTCATGGTGGCGGAAAACCGGCCCCCGAAATTACTGCGGGTAAACCAGCTGACCGGGTACTGGGCCACCCCCACCCCGACCACCTCACAGCGGCCACCGGCAGAGGGCACGTTGGTACCGCAGAAGGGAGACCCGGCCACCACGACCACATTTTTCGGATCCCGGCCATCGGTTATGCTCTTATCCCGGCAGTAGTCCCAGAACAGGGCAGATCCCAGGCCATGCCCGCCGCCCCACTCCCGGTACGGCTCTGTGGGAACCGTGGATATTTTCTTCCCGCTCAGATCGACGAGCAGGATTTTACCCATGAAACCATAGAGTTGTTTTGTCATATTCCTATCCTTCCCGCACAATATCTTCAGTGGAGCCGCCCAGCAGTTTCCAGCCCTTACCCCGCAGGTTCACATTATAGCTGGACCTGGATTTCTGGTCCGGCATCCTGTCGACAAAGGCAATGGCCCCCATTGGACAGACCCGGACACAGGACTGGACACCGCCCGGCCCACCTTTTTCTTTTAAGTATGGTGTATTGGCGCACAGGTCACACTTCTGCGAAGTCCGGCTGCCCGGATTCCACTGCAGCCTCTTGGGCACCCAGGGACAGGCGGCAAGACACTGCAGGCAGCCGATACAGCGGGCCGGATCAATGGTGCGAACATTGCCGAAGTCACCATCCACGTAATCGGCATGCACCGGGCAGGCCTGCACGCAGGGCGCGTTTTCGCACTGGTGACAGACCGCCATGGTGATGTCATCCGGCCATGGGGCAAAGGGATCCTGCATGATTTGAATCCGGGCCAGGGAAAGACAGGCCGTGCCGTGATGGGTCAGGGAGCAGGTGGTCATGCAGGTGCTGCACCCCATGCACTTGCCCATGTCAACAACCAGGAAACCCTTGGAATTGGGGATCACCATCAGGCCCGAACCGCGCAGAAAAAAGGCTCCGCCCGTGGTGGCAACCAGGCCGGCGGCACCGATGGCCTTGAGAAAGTTCCGTCTGCTGAGACCACCTTGTCTGTCCTTGTTCATGATTTCCCCCCTGCTTCATTTTTCCTGAGTTCATCGTACCAGCCGCCGTGATGCTCTTTTGCGAAATCCAGCGATACCCAGCCGGAAAACATGGAAGCCAGCAGGGGCCAGGACCAGGGAACCACCGCCGCCAGCACCACATGGAAAACAAACAGGACCAGCATGACCAGGGCCGCGATATCATGGAGCCAGGTCATGGCTGCAACCAGGCCGCCTGCAAGGTCAAAAACGCGGGCCGACAGCTTAATTAGCCCGGTCAGGGTCAGCAGTCCGGCAAAGAGAACAAGCGGCACCAAGGCAAGCCGCTCCGAACCGGAATACTTGGTGGGCCGCACCGTGATGCCGGACAGACCGAAAATATGGCCGTAATGCAAAATACCTTCCCGCAGGGAACCCCGGTCCGGCAGATGCTCCCGTAACCGCCAGGGGGAAATAATGGTGTTGGCAAGCCAGTAACAGCCCCCGAACACGAAGAGCATGGCGCCGAGAAAATGAAGATCCATCATCCGGCCGGCGGCAAAGGGGTCCGTGACCTTGCGGGAAAAGAAAAAAAAGCCGATACCCAGGCCGCTGACCAGGAGCAGGATGCAACCAAGCGCGTGGGTCCAGTGGCTGAGACGGGCGGCTCCATCATGCCGCAGGATCCGAGTACCGTCAATAGAGGGATCGACCCGCTCCTGGTAGGCGCCGAGCAGCAGTCCCAGGAACCCGACCACCGGGATCAACCAGCCCATCCGGTCAAAGAGATGTTGCACCCGAACACCGGCTTCCCCCTGCACCGGCTCTACAGCGGCATGTACCGTGCAATATCCCAGGATAACCAGGAAAGTGATGATACTGATTGCCGGATACGATTGTCTTCTCTTCATACTTTGCCCTCTGTCGGCAGGTTGTTTTCCATGTTTTTCTCGTTTTTTCAAGGTTACCTCAAGTTTACCTGTTATCGGTAGAGCCGGCCATCCCCGTTTCCTGGGGAAAAACAGCGCGGGCATTGTGGACGAACAATGCCCGCAGTTTGTCCCAGAAATCAGCGCCCAGAACTAACAGGCTTGCCACAAAGACAAGATTCCAGGCAATGGCCACGCTGTAGAAATATTCACCGTACAGGGAGCGCAGAGGCTCGTAATTCAGTTCCACCAGCGAGACCAGGACAGGCAGCCAGAACATGACCAGTCCGACAGAATACCTGAGACGACCCACCGGTCGGGCCGGGCGCTTCCAGCGAAAAAACGATCTGATCCGAGCCATGAAATAGACCAGGGTTTCCTTGCCGAGCAGCACCACGGCCAACACTGTCAGCAGGTCGGGGATACCCACCACGAGAAGCGTGGACAGTGTCCCCTTCATGGTGGTTGAAAGGGGCAGTTTCAGAACCAGTGGGATAAAGGCCGGTGTGACCAGGGACAGCACAAAGACCACCAGGCCGACATAGAACCTGATTCCCCCGGGAAATTCCGGAACCGCCGGGACCTTACCCCCTGCTGTTTTTTCGGTTTTTCCATCCATGACTTTAGAGGGCCTCCCGCAGGACTGCTTAGTCCTCCCGCCAGAGAGCAGCGGTTGAACAGTGGATGCCCGAGCCGAAGGTCTGGTAACAGGTCAGGTAGGGTATCTCAACCGGG
>JAJRVA010000079.1 GCA_024277485.1 Deltaproteobacteria bacterium
GCATGCAGGCGCAACCCCGCCGCCCAAAACCCATTGATATACGGCATGGGTATCTTCAGCAACTTTGTCCCAGGTAAATTTCTCAGCAACAAGTTTATAGCCTCTTTGCCCCATCTCCATCCTTTCCCGGTCGGACATTGCGAAAAAATCACTCAGCCGCATAGCAATGTCCTCAACATCAGGTTCAATCCGGACAGCCGCCCCCGCATCAAACCCTTCCGGGATATTGCACTGCGGAGTCATCAGCACCGGCAGTTTATGCGACCAGGCCTCAAGTATCACCATGGGAAGCCCCTCGCTCAGTGACGGCAGGACAAAACCAGCCGCATTTTGATAACAGGCTGTTTTTGCTTCGTTGAATTGAGCCCCGAGAAAAACAACGCTGTCTTCCATCTGCTTCTCGGCAACATATTGTTTCAGCGTATCCTCATGCCCGTCCTGGTCCCAGCCGACGATGACCAAAACCCAGTCATCTGCCCTCTGTACCTGCTCCCGCGCCCTGTCCCAGGCAGAGAGCAGAACAGGCAGCCCTTTTTTCGGATGAATTCTGCTTAAAAACAATAAGACTTTTCGACCATTTTCAATTTTCCCTTTCCAGGGCGGTGATATTACCTTGCCCTGAACAGGAAGACTCACACCATTTGGAATCCGGCAGACAGGATTTTGCAAACCATACCTGCGGATGGCCTGCAATTCCGCTTCGCAAAGAGCGTGAATACAGGCCGCATCACGCAGATGCCTGTTTTCACAGATTAAAGAAAACAGCTTCTTCTTCCAGCGGGAATTCTTCAAGGCCCAGGGGTCAAGCATACCATGAGGGGTGATCAAGTATGGTCTTTCTTCCCTGGCGGCCCAGCGGGTTACTGCCGCAGAGGTATAATAAAAAAGGCCGTGGGTATGCACAATATCAGGGTACTCTGACTGCAAAGCTCTATCGAGATCCGGACAAAACCCCAGACCATGCGGCCCCACAACCTTAAACACCCTGGGCTCAACCGGCTGCCACTGTTGCATATCCCGGCAGGAACTGCTGTCTTCCATGCCGAGTGCCGTTATGTTTATTCCGAACCTTTCTGTCATACGTTGAGCCGGAATACGCATGGCATCAACCAGGCCTCCAGCCAACCGGCTGATAGATTTAGTGACCAGAGCAACCTTCATCAACGAGCCAGCAACCGCAAAACAGTCCGGTTCCAGAAGTTGTTCTCTCGCCTGGGCAGGGCAACAGCCTTTTCACAGGCCCTGGCCAATCCTTCTGCAAAGGCCTCCGGCGACCAGCGAGCTATTATTTCCCGGCTTGCCTCTCCCATCCTGTCCAGGTCAACTCCCTTGCCGGAAATTTTCAGCATCAGTTCCGTCAATCGCTCATCATCATACGGATCAAAGGTATAGCCGTTCTCACCGTCCACAACCAGTTCCGGGGCACAGCCGCACCGCTCGGACACAATCACAGGCAGACCGGAAGCCATGGCCTCGTTGACCACCAGCCCCCACTGTTCCGTGGTGGAGGCATGGACATACACCTGCGCCAGACCGTAATAGGCGGGAAGATCAGGATACTGCATAAATCCGGGCAGCAGCACTTCCCCCCCTAAACCCAGCTCATCAATAAGTTTCTCTATTTCCGGCCGCAGTTCACCGTCCCCCAGAAGAACCAGTTTCCAGGAGTCAGCACCAGCAGTCTGCCGGTACCGTGCATACGCTCTGACAAGTCGAAACAGGTTTTTCTTCGCAATGAACCGGTTTGAGCTGAGAAAATATTTTTCCGGCAACATGTGCTTTTTCCGCTGCTCTTCCATGTCTGCCCGGGCCGCATCAGCCCCTCTGGCAAAATACGCATTATCAACAACATCATACCCGGTAAAAATCCGGTCCGCTGGCATCCCTAATCGCCTCATATAGGCAACGTGAGACCTTCCGCCAACAAGCCCGGCGGAGAAATTCCCGACAATCCGTTTCTTGACAAACTCCTTCCACCATTTCCTCGGCTCGTCATGTTCCGTGCTCTCGGACATCACTATCGCAGGCACTCCAGCATCCAGGCACCAGGCAAGAGCGGCGAGACTGTACTGTTCTCCCCAACCAGGCACGGCAACAACATCAGGGTCAAGCCGGGACAGAGTTTCCGCCAACCCCTCTCCATCGCCGACCTTAACCCGCTCAAACCCGATCTCGTCATCACCTACCGTGTCCCATTTATACACTGAGTCAACAGCGGTCATCTCCATTCCGAATATATGATTTTTTGTCCGGGCGCCATTGAGCCGGGCAACATGGTACGGACCGAAACGGTCAAAAATAACAGCAACTCTCAAAGTCATATCAACGAACCAGCCCTTTCCTTTTCAAGCCAAACTTCCCCTCGGCGATCAGAATCGCCAGCCAGCCGAAGAAAAACGGATAGACCACCAGCAGGGTAATATCACGTCCCATGTTAAAGGTCAGGACAAGCCCGATGCAGAACAACGGCAGACGCAAGGTAATTCTCCCTTCCGTATCGATCCGTGCCAGGATTGTCACCCACCCCGCCATCAAAAATGCCGCAGCCAGGGGGCCGAAGAATATCCCGAAATTATTCACACCCTGGCCGATCATGCCGGTAGAGATCGTCGCTGTAACCGCCCCGTCCGCCCCTCTCACCGCCTGACCCCGGGCGACGGCGTAGTCCAACCCGATTGTCGGTTTATTTGGCCACAAAGCACGGGGAACAGGATTCACCAGTTCGGCAAAATATCTTTCCCCCCAGTTGGGTGCAAACGTCCCGCGTTTGATAAACGTCGTCAGCCAGCAAAGCTCCTCATACATGTTCAACCCCAGATGCCTACTCTCGGTCTGGGTTATCTCGCTGAGACTGCTTTGAAAAAACACGTCCGCTACCTGACGTCCCTGGCCACGGGCACCCATAACAAACATGAACCATGTATTAAATAAAAGCAAAATCCCGCACAAAAAAAACATCCGGACCTGGTTGGAGGTTTGCAGTCGATAAAATATCCAGGCCAGGATACCCGGCAGACAGACAGCAATCATAGTGCTTCTTGTCCGGTCCAGGATAAAATAGGGCCACACCAGGATACACCCGATAACAGCCAGCCGAAATATCCGGCGGTCTTTTGCCATTGCCGCGACCACCCCGAACCCGGCACCGACCATAATATAAAAATACTGTGCCAGGGCGTAAAATGCCGACATTCCGCCGCCAATCTGACCCCGGGCAAACGGATTCACCTTCTGCCCCAGAACCGGAAAAACAAACCAGACAGCCTTAGCGCCGACCTTGAGGAAGGCAAACAGAACGAGTACACACCATACCACCAGACACACCTTGAAAAACTGCCGGATTATCAACTGGATTTCCGGATAGGCCACTCCGTTTTTGTACAACAGGTACGCGCTGCTGACATATCGAGCTCTTTTCCTGTTCAGAATTTTCACAAACACCAGAAACGCCAGCAAAAAAGCGGAAACCTCCAGCCAGGCGGTGCTGAGCACCTCATCAGAAAACAGCTGATGATGATTATTCGCGTAATCATTGTATAAAACATCACCCGCATACCAGAAGAAAACAGTCCCCAGGACAGCAAGCATGGGGATGCCAAGGCCGCTGCGCAACTTCTTAAAGGCAATAAACGTTCCGGCGGCAAAAAACATCATTGCGAGCCAGAACGTAAACGGCAAAAGCATCAGAGTGTCGATCATTGAAATGAACCAATTATATTTTGAATCAACTCAAGATTATTACCAAGATCCTGAATTGTATGAATTTTGTATTTTACCATATTTTCACGAAAAAAAGCCAACTTTCCGGGTGCGCCTGCCAGCTCGTTGACCGCCCCGGCAATCGACTCAACTGTCACATCTTCCAGTACAAGTCCATTCACATTATGCTCCACAACCTCACCGCAAAACCGCGAAGCAATGACCGGCACCCCAAAGGATGCCGCCTCAAGCTGGGTCAGGGCAAACCCGTCTGAATGGGTCGGCAGGATAAAGACATCGGCATCGGCATAATATCTCTTCACTTCCCTGCGGGAGACCCCGCCAACCACATCAGTTTGAGGAAGCCCTCGCAGCCTGTCCAGCAGCCACGTTTCACCGTCACCAACAATAGTCCACCGAACCGGCTGCCCTTCCAGTTTTTCAATGGCCCCGGCCATCTCCAGCACACCTTTACGGAGGTTGACCTGACCCAGAAAAAGAACCTTCAACGGCCGGTCAACGGAAAACTCATCAGGGATGGACGACACAGCCGCAATCCCGGGCTGCATCTCATAGGCCAGAGGCACAACCGTCATCTTTTCCGGATTGATCCACTCCTGCTCCAGGGCAGTAAACGACCACTGTGAGTTGACCACAATTGTATCCGCCAGTTCACACTCCTCTCTCCAGGATTCCCAGTA
>JAJRVA010000080.1 GCA_024277485.1 Deltaproteobacteria bacterium
CATGCAATCAGCCTTGAACCTGATGGGTGACTGGTGCAGTGAGGTATACTGACACATTGCAGTAGAAATAACGGGCGCGGGAAGAGACTGAAAAACAATCCGGCAAAGGAAAAAAAGCAAACGTTATCCTTTGCAAGAAACGTATTTTCTTGAACGGGGACGTTTATTCCTTGACAAAGAGCCTTTTAATGGGTGACCCCATTTACTTTACTTCTCCCGGGGGGATCACTGCGTAACAGTATTTTCAAGAAATTTTTCTATTATCTCAATTTGTTCCGACGAGAATGGCTTGGTTTTGCTTTCAAACTTTCTAATCGTCTTTGGGGCTGCGTAAGCGTTTTCTAATGAAAATGTAACGTTCGTGAGAAAGATCTCCTGGTACTCCTGGCCATCCCAGATGGCAATCGTTCCCGTTCCCTTTCTTTCATACCATACCCCATTGAGCAGACCTTCCCATGTATGATTAGCATTCATTTCAATGGTTCCGTCTGAGTAGGTAAAGGAAGTCTTGTCAACAAGGAGCTCCTGCCAGGCGCCTATATGGGCATAGAAGAGGATTTCCTGTTTGTTTTTTTTGCCGTGACGGACAAATTCCTGCAAGTGCTTGCCAAACTCAATGCGGGCATCACTAATAAAAAGCACTTTTGGGTAGCCCTCAAGTGTTTCCGTACTGTCCACACTAAAATCATGAATCCGGTAATAGTTTGCCTTTTTCGAGCGGGGATCAAAGGATGTTGTCCAGTAGAGAGTATCTGTTTTATCCATAGTCTGTTCTGCATACTTTCCATTGACACGCTCAATGTTGGCAGTCCAGTACCCTGTAATAAGTTGTGCTGAGGGATTCTGCCCTGGAAGATCTTTGCTTCCTGCCTCTGCGGTCTGATACATAAGTGGCAGAGTCAGAATCGTTGCTCCGAAAACGAGGCAGTATAGTGAGCGCAACAGCTGGGAGTTCACATCTTTCCTCATGGAAGAATAGTCTATGTTGGATAAGTTGAGCTTCTTCACAACAACCTTGCTCATGTTTTCATAGCTGAATATCATGGAAAAGAACGAAAATAAACCAAAAATCTGGCCTGATCCCAAGCTGCGCCTGATGGACCAGGTGCGGCAGACGCTACGGTATTATCACTATGCCCGCAGTACGGAGAAGACGTACTGTGCCTGGATACTCAAATATCATTTTTTCTCCCGGCAGGAGGAGCAGGTTGTGGCGCCGTCCCTGTGGCACATGCCGGTCCGACCGTGCGGGGTCTTCCTGAGCCGCCGCAACTGCTCAGGGGCACCGCATCTTTGCACGATCGCTCTTTCCCGCATAACGGGTTATAGCGAACAAGAGCGCTTGCACAAATCTGCGGCACCCCTGAACAGTTACATGTCGGTGGTAATGAAAACATGTACTTGCTCACCCTGTGAGGAGATACGAGCCGTCTGCGGCAGAAGGAAAAAAGAAAGACAAAGAAGAAAATGACTGCAAAGGTGATGACCAGGGTGAGAAAATAATGGTGCATTTTTCCTTACCCGCCGAAATCGTCAAAATGGATGTTTTCCGGCTCGACCCCCAGGTTGTCCAGCATTTCCAATACCGCCTTGGTCATCATGGGCGGGCCGCACATGTAGTAGTTGATATCTTCCGGGGCCGGGTGGTCGTGCAGGTAGTTGTCAAAGAGAACCTGGTGGATAAACCCGGTCAGACCCTGCCAGTTGTCTTCGGGCTGGGGTTCCGAAAGGGCGACGTAAAAGGAGAAGTTATCATGCTGCCGGGCCAGTTCCTCAAATTCTTCAGCATAAAAGACCTCCTGTGCGCTTCGTCCGCCATACCAGTAGGAAACCTTCCGTCTGGTGTGGCGGGCCTTGAACAGTTCAAAGATGTGGCTGCGTAAAGGCGCCATGCCTGCGCCGCCGCCTATGTACACCATCTCTGAATCGCTGTCGTCGATGAAAAACTCTCCGAACGGACCGGAGATGGTCACCTCGTCTCCCGGTTTCAGGTTGAAGATGTAGGATGATACCTGGCCGGGCGGGATGCCCGCCGGACCCCGCGGCGGCGGGCTGGCGATCCTGACATTGAGCTTGATGATGCCTTTCTCGCCCGGGTAGTTGGCCATGGAGTATGCCCGGGTTACAGGGGTATGCACATGTGATTTGTACTGGAACATCTTGAATTTTTTCCAGTCAGCCAGGAACCGTTCATCAATGTCAAAACTGGAGTAGGACAGGGCATGCGGCGGCACCTCTATCTGGATGAAGCCGCCGGGCCTGAAGTTGACTTCTTCACCGGGGGGCAGTTCCAGGACCAGTTCCTTGATAAAGGTGGCCACGTTCCTGTTGGAGCGGACCGTGCAGAGCCATTTTCGCGCCTCAAGCATTTCCGGGGGCACATGGATGTCAAGATCGTGCTTGACCGGCACCTGGCAGGCCAGCCTGACCCCGGCCTTTGCTTCGGCATTGTTTATCAGGGAACGTTCAGTCGGCAGGATGGCCCCACCGCCCTTTTTCACCACGACCCTGCACTGACCGCAGGTACCGCCGCCCCCGCAGGCGGAGGAGAGATAGATTTCCCGCGCAGCCAGGGTTGTCAGCAGTTTGCCGCCCGGCTCCACGGTGATTGTTTTGTCGTCATTGATGAGGATGGAAACAGCGCCACCGGGCAGCAGGGTTTTCCGGGCCAGGACAATCAGGGTGACCAGGATCAGCTGGATGACGAGAAAGCTGAGTATGCCGAAGATTATTTCGTTCATGACTAAAAACCGGCCAGCCCCATGAATGCCAGGGCCATGAGCCCGGCGGTGACAAAAGTCAGGCCGAACCCTCGCAGTCCTGCAGGTGGATCGGCATATTCAAGTTTTTCCCGGATGCCGGCTAAAAGGACCACAGCCAGAAAGAACCCGGCCCCGGCCCCGAACCCGTAGGCCACGCTTTCCCCGAAGGTGTAATCACGTTCCACCATGAAAAGCGTGCCGCCGAAGATGGCGCAGTTGACGGTGAGCAGGGGCAGAAAGATGCCCAAGGTGTTGTACAGGGCAGGGGAAAAGCGGTCTAAAAAGAGTTCCAGGACCTGGACAACCGCGGCAATGACGCCGATGTAGGTCAAAAGTCCTATGAAGGTCAGGTCCAGGTCAGGTTGTCCCGCCCAGGCAAGGGCGCCCGGTTTGAGCAGAAGGGTGAGGATCAGGTTGTTGATGGGAACGGTTATGACCATCAGGACAATGACTGCCAGGCCGAGCCCGATCGCGGTTTTGACCTGTTTTGAAATGGCCAGGAAGGTGCACATGCCGAGAAAAAAGCTCAGTGGCAGGTTCTCGATAAAGATCGACCTGAAGATGATGTCAAAATAGTGGCTCAGCATTGTCATCACGTCAACCTCATTCTTTTTCCTGCTGATCCGGATCTATGGTCCTGAACAGCCAGATAAGCAGGGCAATGAGGAAAAAAGCGCTGGCCGGCAGGATAAAGAGACCGTTGCGGACATACCAGCCACCCTCGGTGGACAGTTTCAGGACCTGGTAGCCGAACAGGGCGCCGCTGCCCAGCAGTTCCCGGAAAAAGGCGACAAACATCAGCACCAGCCCGTAGCCCAGTCCGTTGCCGAGGCCGTCTAAAAAACTGGGTATGGGAGGGTTGCTCATGGCAAAACCTTCGGCCCGGCCCATGATAATGCAGTTGGTGATGATGAGACCCACGTAGATGGAGAGCTGTTTGGACAGGTCATAATAAAAGGCCTTGAGAAACAGGTCGATCAGGATAACCAGGGTGGCGATAACGGTTATCTGGATGCCGATGCGCACGCTGCCTGGGATCTGGAAACGGACAATGGAGATGGTGAGGCTGGAAAAGGCCGTCACCAGGATGACACAGACGGACATGACAAAGGCGGTGCTCATCTGCGAGGTGACCGCAAGGGCGGAGCAGATGCCCAGGACAAGCAGGGTAATGGGGTTGCGGCGAAAGATGGAATGGATCAGCAGTTCCTTATTGGATTCAGCCATCAGGGCCTCCCTGGTTCTGCATACGGTCAAGGAACGGTTTGAAACCGTGTTCCCCGAACCAGAAATGCATGAGGTTGTTAACACCGTTTGCCGTCATGGTGGCTCCTGACAGGCCGTCCACCATGTACCGGGCATCCTCGCCCGTGGTCGGCGCCGCTCCCTTGACCACCTGCAGGGCAAGCGTGTCTGAGGGGCTGTACATCTTCTTTCCCTGCCAGCCGGCCTGCCACTTGGTATTTTCAATTTCACCACCAAGTCCGGGCGTTTCCCCGTGTTCATAGAAGCTGATGCCGCAGATGGTCGTCAGGTCGGCGTCAAGGGAAACATAGCCGTACATGGTTGACCACAGTCCCTTGCCGCGGACAGGCAGGATTATCTGCTCGGTTTTTCCTCCCTCCCGGACCAGGTAGACAAGGGAATACTTTTCCAGCCGCCGCAGCCCGGCCAGGTCCTCTTCCCTGTCCAGGGGGCGGCCGAAATCAGTGCTGAGCGCGGCCTTCAACTGGTTGTAGGACTCAGGGGAAACCTGGTTTTCCGGGACGAATTCTCCCGTGGCCAGCTCGATTACCCGGGTATCGATGACCGAAAACAGGGTGTTGACCGGGGTGTTTTTGTCATACAGGCCGGCGGCGCGAAGGATGTTTTTTTTCTGGTCAAGCTGCCTGTTGGCATCCTGCAGGGGGCGCAGGCCGACAGCGGCGCCTGAAACAAGCGCTGAGCAGACAAAGGCCAGCACCAGGACGGAATAAAAAGGTTTGGCAGCCGGTTCTTTACCCATGACGGAGTATCCTTCGCTTGATGTTGGCCTGGATAACAAAGTAGTCAATGAGCGGCGCCAGGACATTGCCCAGCAGGATGGCAAGCATGACCCCTTCCGGAAAGGCCGGATTGGCTACCCGGATGAGAATCGACACCACTCCGATGAATGCGCCATACACCCACTGGCCGGTCAGGGTGTTGGCGGCGGTTACCGGGTCAGTGGCCATGAAGACCAGGCCGAACGCGAATCCGCCCAGCACCAGGTGCCAGTGGGGAGGAACACCGAACATGGGGTTGGTCGAACTGCCCAGGGCCCAGAATACAAGGGCGATCCCCAGGCCACCTGAGAGCATGGCGGTCATGATTCTCCAGGAGGCGATACCGGTGATGAGCAGGATTGCCGCGCCGATCAGGCAGGCAAGGACGGATGTCTCTCCCATGGAGCCGGGAATGGTCCCTAAGAAAGCCTGCCACCAGGTTATGTCCAGCGCCTGCATGGCTCCTCCGGGATCGGCCGCGGAGATGGTTCCCAGGGCGGTTGCCCCGGTGAAGCCGTCAACGGCCGTCCATACCCGGTCGCCGCTTAACTGGGCCGGGTAGGCAAAGTAGACAAAGGCCCGGGAAACGAGGGCAGGGTTCATGAAGTTGCGGCCCACTCCGCCGAACACCTCCTTGGCAAAGATGACGCCGAAGGTGATGCCGCCTGCCACCTGCCAGAGCGGGGTGGTGGGCGGCAGGGTCAAGGGAAACAGCAGACCGGTAACCAGAAAGGCCTCGGACATTTCGTGCCTGCGCACCAGGTTGAAGACCAGTTCCCAGGCGCCGCCCACAATCATGGTCACCAGGTAGATGGGCAGAAAGTAGAGGCTGCCGTGCACCAGGTTGGAGACAAGGCTGTGCGGATCACTGCCCACGTATGCCATGATCGCGCCGCGCCACCCGGCAGGCGCCTCGATTCCCATGGCCTGCAGGGCCGAGTTGGCCTGGAAGCCGGTGTTCCACATGGCCATGTACACGCAGGGGAGCAGGGCGATGACAACCGTGATCATGATCCGCTTCATGTCCACGGCATCACGGACATGCGGGGCATTCTCGGTTACCCGGTCACTGGCAAAAAGAAAGGTGTCGAGCGCTTCATACAGCGGGTACCAGCGTTCAAGAGGCCCGCCCTTGAGGAACTTGGGGGCTATCTTGTCTAAAAGCCCGGCGATAAATTTCATGTTATATCCTTCTCAGTCTGTCCTTCCCTTTCAATGGTTGCCAGGACGCTGCGCAGCATGAGACCATAGTTGTTTTTTCCCGGGCAGACAAAGGAGCAGAGAGCCAGGTCTTCCTCAACGAGTTCCAGGCAGCCCAGGGCGGATGATTTCTCCGTGTCACCGACAGCCAGGCTTTTCAGCAGGGGAGTGGCAATGATATCAAGGGGCATGACCTTTTCATAGGTGCCCAGCGGAAATATTGCCCGTCTCCCGCCCCAGGCGGCGGTATTCATGGGAAATGTCCGGGCCGGGAAAAACGAGGAAAAAAAGAGACCGGTGCTGGAAAAGCGATCAGCGCCCGGCATCAGCCAGCCCAGGAAGCCGCGGCTGTTTTCCTCCGGTATCACGCTGACCTGCCGGTGGTAGCGGCCTGAAAAGGCATGCATGCCGGAGGCGTGTCTTCCGTCCAGGACAGACCCGGAAAGGATACGGTACACATGGGTATGGTCGAGCTGCCCCGCGCACAACTCCTGTATGGATGCACCGGGGCGGGTACGGAGCAGACCGGGTTTTTTCACCCCGGGCCCTCCCAGGGCGATTATTTTTTCAATCGACAGCCGGCCGGTCCTGAAGAGATGGCCGATCCCGATGATATCCTGGTAACAGATGTGCCAGACCTGTTTTTTTTCATGGACCGGGTCGATAAAGTGAATATGGGTGGACGGCAGACCGGCAGGATGCGGCCCGCTGAAAAAGAAAAGATTGATTCCCCGCCCGGGGAGACCGGTGGTGTCACTCCCCTCGGCCAGGCAGAGATTCACCGGGACCGGCAGAAACCGGGCCACGATTTCAAGCCCCAGGCGGAAGTCGTCCCTGTATTCGTTGATGATGACCACAGGATCAGCCGCCAGGGGGGCCGTGTCCATGGCCGTCACAAAGAGGGAGGACGGAAGGGCGTCGGCAGCCGGGATCCTTCCGTATGGCCGGGTCCGGAAAGCGCGCCACAGGCCGGAATCAAGCAGGGTGCGGCGAATTTCTTCCGCAGGAATGTCGGAAAGATTTCGGCCGTCGAGCCCCGGAAAGTCGACTGCATCATCGCCGGCCAGTGCAATAATCAGCGCTTCAAATTTTCTTTTCAGGCCCCGTTTGATTTCTTTGACCGTGCCGCTGCCGGGGGCGGTAAAGACAACACCCGGGTTTTTCTTGTCCGTAAACAGCGGCTGGCCCAGCTTGACAGGCTCACCCTCCTTGACCAGCATGGTGGGTTTGAGGCCGATATAGTCATCAGCGGTCAGGGCCACCTGGCTGATTTCAGGCCCTGGCCGGACAACCTGTTCCGGAACACCTTTGAGGGGAATATCAAGTCCTTTTTTGAGGTGAAAGTTTTTCATCCTGATTCATTTCAACCGAGGAATCCGGTTGTCTGGTACTGCCTGAGATCTTTGCTGATGAGCAGACATTCGCAGTCCGGAAGGGAGCGAAAGACTTCCAGGGATTGTTCCGGCCCCATGACCATGGCAGCCGTGGCCAGACCGTCCGCCATGGCCACGGTGGGGGCTGTCACGGTTGCGCTGGCAAGCTCGGGAGGCGAGATGCCGGTTCGTGGATCAATGATATGATGCAGGCGCAGGTCAGCGGTAAAGGGCTGCATATAGTCGCCGGAAGTTGCCACCGCCCTGTTGGTCAGGTTGATGGTGCGCAGCCTGTCCGATACCTGAGGCCGGGGATTGCGGATACCGATCCGCCAGGGTTCGCGTCCGGCCCGGAAACCGGAAACCATGAGGTCGCCGCCGGCTTCCACGTAGACATCGGCAAACCCCCGCGACCTGAGGACGGCAACACCCTGGTCCACGACATACCCTTTGCCGATGCCGTCCAGGGTAATCCCCATTCCCTGCCTGCCAAGAGTTATGGTATCCTGCCGGATGTTGATCTTCCGGTAATCCGTCAGCCGCAGGGCCGTATCAAGGGTCCTGGCTGCGGGAAGAGAGTCGGCGGCCCGGGCCCGGGCATAGAGCTTCTGCAGGGGGAGAACCGTAACATCAAAGGCCCCGTCCGTGGCCCTGCTTATTTCATCTGCAAGGACAAGGACCTGGCGAAGATCATTGTCCGGCCGCTCAAGAACACCTTTGCTGTTCAGAGTGGAAAGAGCGCTTGCAGGGTCATGCCTGCTGAGTGTCCCGACGAGTTCATTCATCCTGGCAAAGGTGGAAGAGACCGCGTCTTCGCAGTTGTCCCGGTCCGGACCGTGTACGATCAGGTTGATCTGGGTCCCCATCATGGTACGGCTCCTGCGGACGGTTTGCATTGCGCGGGTTTCCGGTTTCAGGCCGAAGCGCCACAGGGCGCCGGCTGCCCCGGCAACTGCAATAATCTGTAAAAACCTGCGCCGTCCCAATACAGGGACAGTCCCGGAGTGATCCTTCATCATGCTCACCTTGATTCTATTCTCATCCTTTACCGGAGGCATATGTCTCTGCCTTCAACGCCTCTGCCAGCTTGTACTGCTCATCGTCCGGACCGGATAATTTGAGGACCATGTTAAAGCATGCCCTCGCTTTTTCATATTTCTGGAAACCTCTGAGCAGGATCTCTCCCTTCAGGTTGAGGGCATGGGTGAATTTCGGATCTTTTTTGACAAGCTTCTCGGTCTTGTGCAGGGCGGTGTCGAAATCCGCACTGCTCATGAGCAGGCCGATTTCCTGGATTGTTTTCGCATATTTGATATGACTGCTCAGGCGGGGGCCTTTTCCCAGGCCGATAATACCCAGGATATCATTCACATCATAGGTAATGACGATGATGATAAGGCTGATGCCGATACTGTAGATCAGGGGATTGATGACAAGGCAGGCAAAAGAGAAGCCATAGACCAGACCGTAAACACCTCCCATCAGAAAAAAGGCAACGAACAGCATGGCTGTGTACCTGAGGAAGTCTCCGACTATATTCAGATCGCGGACAGGTGGTGTCTTCATGGTGTCCCGGGATGACTGGAGGTCTGCTGTTCTATACACAAGCAACTTTCCTGGCGGACGTATTTGTCTGAGATCATAAGATATTTGCAACCAAATTCACCTGGAATAGACTGAAGGTTGTCAGGGATTTTCTTGTTACCAGCCTTCCACCTTCCACCTTCCACCTGACAAACAAGAGAACTGAACATTCACATATTTCTCATTATTACAACTGGTTGATGTAAGCCAGAACCTTGTGATACATATTATATATTATCACGATAGTAACCGGGAATCCAGCAGTTTGCCCGTGTACAGGCATGAAATTCACTGGTGCATGGCGATATGAATAAAAATAGGCTACAGTGATATCGGATTGTAAACGGGCATCTTGCAAAATGGTCTTTTCAATCCGGAATGGCTGATTTTCCGCTTTCAACGGGTGGCAGGTTATGAGTGACAGGGATCTAACCGGAACAGTTCGGCATAACTGTGATATCTCCGATGCCAGGGACAACGGTATCTATTCCATATGCATGCTGGTTCTGAAGCTGAGGAATCTCTATAAGTGGGAGCATGATATAGAGCCCTGGGAGGAGCCGGAATCCGGAGACCTGCTGGACTGGATCGATGCCAAGGAGAATTACTGGGAAAAGATCATTGATGAACCATACCAGCCGTTTTGCCGGGATGGCGCAGAGGTTGACTCCTATGATGTGGCTGCGGTCAACAACCTTATTGATGGCGAAGGGCTGGTATACGGCGCCGGGTACGGCCGTTCCCTGAAATCGATTTTTTTTCTTGCCGATAAAATACGGGAGGAATCGGCTGAAGGCTGCCGGGTCATTATTCTCGGCAGGGAAAAGGCAAGGGAACTGGCCAGTCCCTTTGCCATGCTCCAGGACTCCATCATAACCATCCGCCGCGAACCCCTGCGTTTTTTTTTCTGGGACCATGTCCAGGAAATCCGATCGTCCAGCAAACCATCTCTCCATCATGCACTTGACCACTATGATGTCCTTGTTGACGATCAGTTGAACCAGGATCGGTTCAGGGACCGGCTGGACGACATCGTGGATGGGGAAATACCCATGTTCATCTATCATGAGGTGGGTGAAATGCTCCAGGACAGCTTTGACAGCCATACCCTGAGGAGGATAATCGCCGCATTTCCGGATTCCGCCATCGAGTACGTGAGCCGGGCGGTCAAGGATGTGCTGGCCGATACCCATCCCCAGGGCATGGTCAGCTATATTGTCAGGGAGCAGAGAGAGGCATCCCTGGGTTTTTATGTCGGTTTCCTGGCCGGGCTCAGGAGAGAGCTCTTTCCGCAGATTGCGGGAGTTTTTGATGAGTTTCTCAAGACAGGGGACTGGCGCCTGGTGGAAAATGCACGGCAGCAGTGCCGGGATGCAAACCGGCGCATGGCTGAAAGAATACATGGTATTGCCGATCTCATCGACCAGGAGCCGATCGGGACGGTCCAGCAGCGTTTTAACGAGGAAATCCTGGTGCCTTTGGGACTGGATGCCCCTGAGAAATGATTTTTGGATCACAATCTTTCAGGTGGAAGGCTGAAGGTGGAAGGTTGACGTTTGATGGTTGACGGTTAACGCAGGTCGGGAAGTAGAGGCATGGTATATGAGTGACCTGGAGAAAGAATACGGGCTCAAACAGTACGAAGGTCGGATCCTGTCCGGCCGGTACAGTTCCGCCCTGAAAAAAAGAGTGGCTGAGCTTGTTGCGGCTTTTTCATCATTTGATCGGACAGGGGTCCTGGGCATCCCGTATATCACGGCCTGGAACCATAACGACAATATCATGTGGTACGAGTTTGCCGGGCGCAGATTTACAGGGTTGTTCGGATGCACGACCAGGGAACTGCCGACGGTGTTTCGAGAAGCGGTCGTTGACTACAGGATCTATCACCAGGCCGAGGTTGAGGCGGGAATCATGGAAACGGTCCGCAGCCGGGAAGAGCTTTCAGGGATGCGCAGCGGCATGCGGGCCGAGGTCGCGGCAAAAGGAAATGTTGAGGCTGACTACAAGGTGTCTCTCGGCAAGGCCCTGGATCACCTGTGGCTCAAGGACCTGGCCCGGGTCGAAACATTTTCCGACGACCGGATTTCCATTTCCATCGGGTTTCTCACCGACGTGACCAACGAGATCGTGCATAAGGACCTGCTTGAACAGATCGGCTACTTTGACCAGCTGACCAACCTGCCCAACCGCATCATCATGCACAGAAGCCTTGAACTGAAGATTGCCGAGTATGACCGCAACCAGATTGATGATTTTGTTTTTCTGCTGATGGATATTGACCACTTCAAGGATGTGAACGACAGTTACGGGCACCGGGCCGGCGATTATATTCTGACTGCCCTGGCCCAGGTCTTGAACGACGTCAAGAGACGTTCAGATGAAGTGGGACGTTTCGGCGGAGAGGAGTTTTACGGGGTAACCCTGGGGGATATCTATGAAGGGCGGGAGTTTGCCGAACGTGTTCGACGGCGGGTGGAGGTGACTCCGTTTGTCTTTGACGAACAGATGATTCCCGTAACCATATCCATCGGGGTCGTTGCGGCAAGTGAACTGAAGAACCTTACCGAAGACGAACTGATCGAAAGCACCGACCAGAGGCTGTATCGCGCCAAGCAGTACGGCCGCAACCAGGTGGTCTCCGAAAGCCTTCCCCTTTAGCACAAACCACCCATAAGAGTCCGGCTGCGTGGCCGGTCCGGGGATTCCGCGTATGCTGGTCCGTACCCCTTTGCTGTGCCCTGCCAGGACCAGCAAAGCCTGCGTTCGTGCGTGAGGCGCAGTTTCAAAAAGAATAAGAGTTTTCGCCTGCCTGGTTGGAAAAAAATGTACAACCTGTATAATGGCTCGCCATGCAAAAGGAATTTGACCACAGGCTTTTCCTGAAAACACTTCTTGACTGGTATGGTGTGAACCAGCGTGATCTTCCCTGGCGCCGCACCTATGATCCATACCAGGTATGGATTTCAGAGATCATGCTCCAGCAGACCCAGATGGACCGGGTGGTTGAGTATTTTGACCGCTGGATGGAACAGTTTCCTGACGCGGCCACGATTGCCCGTGCCCCGGAGCGGTCAGTTCTCAAGGCCTGGGAAGGCCTGGGCTATTATTCCAGGGCACGGAATATAAAAAAGGCTGCCGCAAAACTGGTCGCGGAATATAACGGCAGGGTGCCGGAAGACCATGACGCGCTGCTGGCCCTGCCGGGTATTGGTCCGTACACGGCCGCCGCGGTCATGTCCATAGCCTTTGACAGGCCGTATCCCGTTGTTGATGCCAATGTGGAGCGGCTGTTTGCCCGCCTGGAAGATATTGATCTGCCCGTGAAACAGAAAGGCGTGCAGCACCATTTTGTTGCACATGCCAGGAGGATGCTGCAGGATGCGTCCCCCCGTGATCTGAACCAGGCCCTCATGGAATCAGGGGCCCTGGTGTGTACTCCGAAGAACCCTGACTGCCACAACTGCCCTGTTCGGAAACAGTGCAGGGCACTGGCGGCTGGAACGGTTTCTGAGCGCCCGGTAAAAGGAACAAGGAAACAGGTTATTGATATTGTCATGGCATGTACGATCCTCATACGTGATGAAAAGATATTTATTCA
>JAJRVA010000081.1 GCA_024277485.1 Deltaproteobacteria bacterium
AGCGGATTACGGACAATACGGACCCGTTCCATGGGCGTGAGGCTCTCTTCGCATCGTTCTTCAAGGAAGGTTATGCCGTTTTCGAGCTTGTCAAGCCGGGCCCTGAACCTGTCTTCGTCCATGTCATACAGGGAGTCCTTGAGTTTGGCAAAGTCGGTTTGAAAGCCGGTCAGGTTGCCCCAGCTGTCAGTATTTTTTATATGGATGAGGTAGCCTAAGCGCTGCTCAATATTGTGAAGTCGTTTAGTAAGTTCGGTCATAATGTGTCGGTCAGAATGTCAACAGCTGGTCAAGGTGATTTTTCAGGTAGTCGAGATTAGTGATAATACCTTCACCTGAGCTGTCCTTTCCCTCGATGGTTGTCTGTTCAAGAAAGTCCCTGGCCCTTTTTTTTGCCTCGTCCATGGATTCACCCCATACCAGAGCCAGAGCAAGGTTGGGATCGTACTCGCTGGGAATGGGGTAGGGCCGGTCAGCTGGTACATGTGTGTAGATCGCTGACCACTCAAATTCAGGCAGGTCAAAACGCGTTATGGTGCCGATCCACGGGGCAAAGTCCCGCCGGGTATTTTCAGCTACAATGCGCAGCTCAATGCTTGCCCCCTGAAATTTGATATTTTTCTGTTTGTAGCCGATGGGTTCTCCAAGAGCCAGCCGTATCTGTTCCCTGATAAGGTTGGGGTGTTCGCCGTTGAGGTAGCTGATCCGGGCGGAAACATCATTCTCAACCTTGATCCGGGTGTTGACCTCAAGAAGATACGGCTGGCCGCTGCGGCTGACAATCCATTCCCAGGTGCCGACGTTGTCGTATTTGACGTGGCCCGCAAGTTTCAGTGAATAGGAGACGATTCTGTCAAGGACCTTCCGGGCGTCAAAGTCATAGGCAAAACAGGAATCGTCAAAACCCGGCGCCGCCTCAATTCTTTTCTGGCGCCCGGTTGACTGGATGGTGCAGTTTCTGGAACTGAAATGCACCCTTTCGTTGTGACGGGAGCAGACCAGCTGTACCTCAAGGTGATTGAAGTCCCGCAGGCACTGTTCAATCAGCACTCCTCCGTCCCCGAACTGGCGTTTGGCGTAATTCTGCACCTGGCGGTAAACCTGGCGGAACTGCTCTATTCGCGTCACCTCCTCAATGCCCATTCCTCCTCCGCCTGCGGCAGCCTTGACAAGAATTGAAGGTTCCCTGATATCCTGTTCTTCCTGTACATCAAAGAGATGCTGGGCAATTTCCTCTGCCTCCATTTCATTATAGATGGGGCTGTCGGTGCCGGGAATGGTCGGAATGCGCAGTTTGTTGGCAATGCGTTTGGTGTTTATCTTGTCGCCAAGGTCCTTGATGACCTGCCAGCTCGGCCCGATAAAGGTAAGCTGTCGGTCCCGGATGGTCACCCGCCTCGCAAAACGGTAATCTTCGGAAAAAAAGCCGTAGCCGGGATGAATTGCCGTGCACAGGGTCTGGTCCGCGACTGCCAGGATGTCATTGGGGTCCGTGTAACTGGTTATCCGCCAGGCGTTCTTGTCAATGCCGCTGGTCCGGTTGAGCTGGACATGTTCGGAATCCTTGTCCGCTTCCTCGTAGACCACCACGTAGTCCAGCCCCAGGTCCTTGCAGGCATTCATGATCCGAATGGCAATTTCGCCTCGATTTGCTATGAGTACCTTGCCTTGCACTCGAAACCTCTTATATTCTTTTAAGCTGACTGAAATAATTGTTGTTCTGTCACGGCCATATGGAAAGGGTGAACAGGCCGCAGGTTCTCTTCACTCAGGAGTGAATCCGCAACATAATTTTTTTCATGTTAACCGGCTATATTACCTCACATGGGGTGACTTTGAAAGACCGAAAGTGATTTACAGCACGGGAATTTTTCAGACAGGGAAATGCTGTTGGGCCAGAAAAAGCTGAAAGGTATAAAATTTTCTTGACTTTATAGGCTCTTACAAGAGAGAAGGAAGGAAGAGAGCCAAGCTTACGTGAGGTATGTCATAGAGTGAACAGTAAGAACAGTAATAATAATTCCACTGATCCGGATCAGGTCGGAGATGCAGAAAAACAGGGGGATCCGCAGAGAGACAACGGCGTTGACCTCCAAGAGAAGAACCTCTGGGAACGCATCCGCACGCTGCTCCGTATTCACCGATCTCCCGATACCACGGAAGAGCTGGAGCAGGAAATCCATGACCTGCTTGAAGAGGGGGAAGATCAGGGGCTGATCGGCAGCATTGAAGAGAAGCTGATTACGAGTATTTTTGAATTTCGGGAGACGGTTACCTCCGAAATCATGACTCCCTCGGCCGAGATGGTCTGTGCCGAGGAAAAGACTTCCGTGGCAGAGCTTATCCGTTTGATCACCGAAGAGGGGTTTACCCGTATCCCCATTTACCGTGAGAACCAGGATCATATTATCGGTATACTGCATGCCAAGGACCTGCTCCGGATATGCACCCGGTCCCCGGAAGTTCAGTTGGGCCTGACCGAGTTCCTCAATCCTCCCATGTTTATTTCAGAGTCCAAGCTCATTGTGGATCTTCTGCGCGATTTTCAGGCGCAGAAAAATCACATGGCCATTGTTACTGATGAGTTCGGCGGGGTGCGCGGCCTGGTGACCCTGGAGGATGTGATCGAAGAAATTGTGGGCGAGATCGGTGATGAACATGATCAGGAAGAAACCGACCTGCGGGTAGTTGATGAGCATACCATCCTCGTCAATGCGAGGATTGACATTGAGGAAGTTGAATCACATTTTGATGTTGGCCTGCCCGAAGGCCCGTACGAGTCAATCGGCGGCCTGATGATTCACCGCCTCGGCCATGTACCCCGGAATGGAACGGTCGTGGAGGAGGCGGGCCTGGAGTTCAAGGTGTTGTCCGCGGACAACCGGAGGATTAAATCCATCCGGATCAAACGGGTCAGATGAACCCCCCCGACTTTCGAAGCCGCGCCATTCAGCTCATTATCGCGTCTTTCGGCACATCGCTGCTCCTGGCAGCCGCCATGCCCGGTCGTGCAGCCTGGTGGCCCCTTCTCTTTGTTGCCCTGGTTCCCCTGCTGCATTTCATTTCCGCCAACAGGCCCGGCCGCTGTTTTGGGGCCGGTTTCCTGGCCGGTTTTGTCTATCATGTCTGCCTGCTGTACTGGATTGTCATTGTCCTGGGCAGGTACGGCGGTCTGCCTGTGGTGGTGGCGGTGGCGGTCATGCTGCTGCTGTCCCTGTACATGGGACTGTACATGGGAATCTTTGCCGGTATGCTCAGCCTGGCCGCAGGCAAGGGAACCGGGTGCCGCACACTTTCTCCCAATGCGCTCTTCCTGGGGCCGGCCCTCTGGGTCGGGCTTGACTGGCTCCGCGGTTTTCTTTTTACCGGCTTTCCGTGGATGGACCTGGGGTATGGTTTATATTCGCAGCCGATCCTGATCCAGGCCGCAGACCTTGGCGGACATCACTTGCTGACCTTCTGCCTGGTCCTGGTCAATATCCTTGTTTTTTTTCTCCTGCACCGTTTCAGGAGCAGACCGGGCCGGGAAAGGGGATACGGCAACCGTCCGTTTGCGGCTGCCTGTATTCTGCTGGTCCTGACAGGCGGATATTCCCTTCTTCGTTACCAGCAGGTGTCCGGAGACATTCGGAATGCGGGGAGGGCCGTTATTGCCGTGGTCCAGGGAAATATCCCCCAGGATGAAAAATGGACACCCACCGGCAAACAGGCAACCCTGGATATCTATCAGGGCCTTTCAGGGGAGGGGATGCAAAATCGGCCAATAGACCTGGTTGTCTGGCCGGAAACCGCCCTGCCCTTTTACCCGGTCAATGATCCCCTGTTTTCAGAGGTAACTGCATTTGCCCGGCAGCAGAAAATCTGGCTCCTGACCGGGGCGCCCTACTATACGGTTGTCAGTCGGACGAACAGCATGCGGCCGGCCCTGGAATACTATAACAGTGCCCTCCTGATCAGCCCGGAAGGAGAACTGAAGGGACGCTACAGCAAGCAGCACCTGGTTCCCTTTGGGGAATATGTCCCCTTAAGTCGTTTTCTTCCCTTTCTGGAACCGGTGGTGGAGCATATCGGCAACTTTACTCCGGGAAGTTTTGTCCGGCCGCTGCAGTTCGGCGCCCTGAAGACCGGGGTCCTTATCTGTTTCGAGTCCATTTTTCCTGAGCTTGCCAGAAAACAGGTCGCCGCCGGGGCAAACCTGCTTGTCAACCTGACCAATGATGCCTGGTACGGACGGTCCAGCGCCCCGTACCAGTCTTTTGCCATGACGGTATTCAGGGGGCTTGAAACACGGCGGTCAGTGGTCAGGGCCGCCAATACCGGGATCAGCGGGTTTGTCGATCCGCTGGGACGCGTTATGCAGGATTCACCTCTTTTTGAGCGGCTGGCTCTCGTCGGAGAGGTGGTTGTCATGGAAACCGAAACCGTTTTTGTCCGCTTCGGTTTTTTCTTCGGGCCGGTCTGCCTGGTTCTTGCGGTCCTTCTTTTTTTCAGCAGCCGGAGAAAAATGGCTCGACACTCTTGAGACTTCGGGCCAGACTGTTTACTGTCAGAAGTCAGAAGACAGGCATAACCCTGCTTATATTTAAAATCAATACCATCGTTTCGAGGATATGTATGGCACAGATCACAGAAGCAGCAGAATCAAAACAATGTCTCAATGACCTTAAAGGGCGCATGCTGGCCCTGAAGGAGCATCTTTCACCTGGACGGCAAGAAGCTGTAGGCTGAACGTCTTGAGCAGATGACCCTGGCCCGGGATTTCTGGAATGACCAGGCCCAGGCAAAGAAAATACAGAAGGAGCTTGGTCAGCTGCAGGAGGTTATCGAGGTCTGGGAAAAGAACTTTTCCGAACTGGAAGAGGCGGACATGCTGCTTGAGATGGCGCTTGAAGAGCGGGATGTTGAGACCCAGAAAGAGGTCGCTGCCGCTGTTCAGGAGCTGCGGGACCGCATCGACCTGGTGGAGCTGGAGTGCATGTTCAGCGGTGAACATGACAGCAGCAACGGTATCCTCACCATTCATGCGGGCGCCGGCGGCACCGAGGCCCAGGACTGGGTTGAAATGCTGCTGCGCATGTACCTGCGCTGGGCCGAGGACAAAGGGCTGAAGTCCGATATCCTGGATTTTCAGCCCGGTGATGAGGCCGGTGTCAAGAGTGTAACGATCCTGGTGAAGGGACGGCATGCCTTCGGTTACCTGCGCTCCGAAGTGGGTATTCACCGCCTGGTGCGTATATCCCCGTTTGACGCCAGTGGCCGACGACATACCTCTTTCGCGTCGGTCATGGTC
>JAJRVA010000082.1 GCA_024277485.1 Deltaproteobacteria bacterium
AACGTCCCGGTAACAGCTGACATCACACTGGTACAGGCGCAGGGCTCCCGGCAAGGAATCACACTCTTGAAGCAAACGTTCGGCCGAGCCGGCATCCGACCCGTACAGGCCCAAGACGGTGGCCCCGCGTTCCAGCAGTGCCCGCGCAATTGCCCTGCCTATCCCCTTTGTCGCGCCGGTGATAATGGCTTTTTGTGCCGTGAAATCCGTCATAATACTGTACATCACCCTTCCCGGTCGATCTTATCCCCGCAGAAACCCATCTACATCGTTGGCCACGATAACACCGTAATTGATGGCGCCAAGCCAGCCGCTCATGATTATCCCCACTGACCCGACGTGAAAAAGGCCGGGCACTGCCTTGAAAATCGAGCGGGAGATCTCCAGGCCCTCGAACTTGGTTCCGAACGATGTCCCCCTGGTATGCAGGGTATACCGGTTAAACGTCAGCGGCGTCGCGGCCTCCACCCAGTCAACCTTTTCCCTGATACCCGGGATGTAGCGTTCAAGGTCTGCAAAACAGCGCTCAATCATGGCCTGCTTGGCTTCCCGGTAGGCGTCCTTTTCAAGACCGGCCCAGTCGTCGTAGTTGCCGTTCATTGAGGCCACAACCGTGTAGTCGGGACGATCCGGCCGGGTCTTGGGATAATAGACGGAAAAGGTCCTGCTCCTGGTTTCCATGTCCAGCATTTCATCCGAGGAAAACTCCTCGGCAGTGGAGGTGAAAAGCAGGTCGCCGACATCTGCAAAGGATTCCCCGGGACGGACCCCGAAGTAGACCTGACAGCTGGAGTTATTGACCTTGACCATGTCGAACTGGCCGAGAAAATCCGCCGGAAACACCTCCCTGCCGGCAAGGTTGGTCACCGTGTTGGTAATACCGCTGTTTGACACCACACTTGGAGCGGCGATGACACGCTCCCCGACAGCGACCCCCCGGACCCTGCCGTTTTCAACAACAATACGGTCCACCAGCGCCCTGGTGCAGATGGCGACCCCGTTCTTTTCCAGCTCGTCAGCCATCATGCCGATCAGCCTGTCAGTGCCTCCCTGGAAGGTAAAGACTCCCCGGTTCATGAAATTTGAGAAAACAATGCCATAGGTGATGGCGGGCTCGTCAAGGGTTGAGCCGTTGGCATAGGTGATGGGCTCCATGAGCAGGCGGTGAACATCAGAGCGGCCCGGGAAAAACTTCTCAAAGAGTTCCCTGGTTGTCATTGTCCGGTCATCGTAGAAATTCATCTTGCCGACCGCGGTGAAAAAGTCCTCAACAACCACACGGCTGATACCGAACTTTTCCTGGAGGATACGGCTGAAGTCCTCCCGGCTGAAGGTTGTGGTCAGGGAAAACTGCGGGTTGTCAAAAACAATATTCTTCAACTGGACAATGGAGTCCCGGATGGCCCTGTTCCAGTATTTACGGCATGTTTTCACCATGCCGTAGGGAAAGCCGTGCAGCGAGACATCAAAGATATGGTCCTTGCGCTTAAACCAGGTCGCCAGCCCTCCCAACCGGGTATGATGTTCAAGCAGAAGAACGGAATGCCCGGCCCTGGCCAGCCGGTTGGCGCATGTCAGACCGCCTAATCCGGAGCCGACGACAATAACGTCATAGCTGTCCTGAACCTTATCTATCGAATGAAATGTCATGGCACACTGTGTTCAATGGATGATGGCTACCTTGATGATGTATTATAGAAAAATTCCCGTTGCTGTCCAGCTTTCATTTTCCGTCTTTCAACCAAGGAGATGCTGGTTGACGATTGTTACGCCGGAAAGCATTGCGCCGACTATGCCGAGATATCCCTGGTCAGTACCGGCGATAAAAAGATTGTCATAGGGGGTGCGGCCGTCTTTCAGCTTCACGGGACTCCCGTAAACAGCGCCGCCGACCTTGGCGGTAAAACGCTCAATGGTCAATGGTGTAAAGCTGTCGGAATATACAATGTCTTCTTGATACTTTCCAATAATTTTACTGACCTGCTTCGCAGACGCAGCAACGCATTCCCGTTTCAGCACGGTGTATTTTTCTTTGTCCAGCCCCTTCCAGATATCGTAGTTGGCCGCGTTGGTCACCCGTATCTGAAATAATTCCGCCTCCGGCATCCCCTCGAAGTTGTCCGGAAAACAGATCACCCCCCAGCCTGGCTCAATCGCCTCCCGCGGGCGGCAGTAGGAAAACTCCGGGTTATGGTTATAAAAAATAATGGTACGGTCATTGACCAGCCGGCGCCTGGTGTTGACGGGAACAAGGTTGATGGACTCCATGAAACTCATGCGCCCCGCGTATTCCGCCGCATCAAGCTGCCACCCGGCAAGCTTCGCTGTTCCCGGAATACCCACTGTCGAGAGAACGGCGTCACAGGAAATCTCATCGCCATTTTCCAGAACCACCTGGCTGAACCTGCCGTTTCTTTTTCCCAGCCCTGCTACCCGGGCCTGGAAGCGGATTTCGCCGCCAAATCCCCGGTAATGGCTGACAAGCATATCAAGCAGTTCCCTGATAGTCTCTTCCGGGCGAAAAAAACCCTCCAGGAATATAGCCTGGAACATGATGACAAACTGGCCCAGGTCCATATCAAACTCTTCACTGTTGCCGTATACCATGAGCGGCAGTAGAAGCATATCCTCCAGTTTCCTGTTGTTCAGGATACGGGAGAGAAACTCACGGGCTGAGCGCCGG
>JAJRVA010000083.1 GCA_024277485.1 Deltaproteobacteria bacterium
GGATCTCTGTCTGTTGGGGCGGTTGCCGGAACTTGTTGCGGCGGGCGCTGATTCGCTCAAGATCGAGGGGAGGATGAAGGCCATCGGCTATGTGGGCGGGGTCGTGCGGGTCTACCGGGCCGCGCTGGACTGGATCGGGCAGCAGGTCGATGCGGGTGCAGAAGTTTCACAGTTAGCCTTACCGCCACAGTTTGCCGAGGAGATACGCAAACTGGGAACACGCGGCTGGACAGAGAACTTTTTCGACAGCCCCCCAGAGGCGTCTGACATGCTGCACAACAGGATGCGGGAGGAACAGCCCTGGGTTCCAGTGGCAATTGTCCGCCGGACCGAACCGCTCCTCATTGAAACACGAAATGTCCTGGAAACAGGTAATACGATTGAGTACATGGGCCGCAACCTGCAGACGATCCCTTGCACGGTAACCTCCATGATCATGGAAGACGGAACACCGCTTGAGCGGGCCAACCCCGGCCAACGGGTGGCATTGCAGACAGATCCGCAGGTTATCGCACCCGAGGAGCACAGTCTGTTCCGGAAAAAAATAAGGGTTTGATTTTTTTTCTTACTCCAGGCAAAAAAAACCGGTTATGGCAGGAACGTATTACAGGCTGTTGGCGAAAACTTTCCCTAACTTCAGCCTGAACTGCTACAGCCTGTTCCAATGGAATGAATAAACTTGCACCTCATGCTGCTGACGTGTCACCCCGGAGAGTTGGTTGACGAATCCCTCTTCAGCACATCACCGATGAAGCGATGCACACTCTCACATATCTCTTCCGCTCCCTCCCCGGTAACAATGATATGGTTTTCCCGGGGCAACACTATCAGCTTTTTCATTGAAGAGCGGACGCGTTTGTAAATGAGCCGGGCGCTTTTCGGGTTCACGATCGGATCACTATCTCCCTGCAGCACCAGGGTCGGCTCTGTTATCTTTTCCAGAATTTTGTCCACTCTGGTCATAACCTTTTCCATCTGGGCGATGGAGGCCAGGGGATGCCGGGTATAGTTGATTGCAGGATTTTCACTCCTGTTTTCAACCCACTCCCTGATACCTCTGGCATGCAGGTGGGCGATCATTTCATTGAAGGCGTTCAGGGTCGGCACGATATAACTGACCTGCAGGTTGTTGAGTTTCAGGGCCGAATTGATGGCAATCACTCCATCCGTATCATGCCGGGCCGCGTGTAGAAGGGCCAGCAGGCCGCCGGTTGAAAAGCCGCCTATAAAGACCCGGTCGCACACCTGCCGCATGGCGGCAAAGGCCCGTTCAAAATCCAGTTCCCAGTCATCCCCGCTGACGTGTTTGAGCGCTTCAGGATCAGTACCGTGTCCTCTCAACCTGGGCAGGTAGACATTAATACCCCGGGCAAAGAGATATCGGGCCAGGTCGTGGCCCTCTGCCGGCGACGCCATGTAGCCGTGTGAAAAGACCAGCCCCACCCTGTTTTCCGGATCAAACCACACTCTCGGCGCGCCCGCATCCTCTCTGGAAGGAGGCTCATCATGGTAGACGCGGTACTCCTGTTCATAGGAGTGCCAGTCCTTCTGTCGGATATAATTGAAGTTGTCACGACGCAGTTCCTGCTCTGAAAAAACGGCGTTATGCTGTGCCGATTCAATAATATCCTGTCGCCATCCGATCTCATTGAGAATGACCTGGAGGGTGTTTTTGACCCGAATCTTATTGAAATCATAGTGCTGCTTAAGCAGGTGCCTGTCAAACAGGTAATCCCCTTCACTGTCCTGGTAGAGAATTTTCTGCTGCAAGGCTAATTTGATAGCCGAAACAAAAGGCGCATAGTCCTTATCCAGAATGAGCTTGAACAGCCCTGTTTTTAGTTCGGGGTGGAGGTTGATCCCCTCAATCCTGCCCAGTTCCCTGGCATTTTTATAGATGAGCGTCTTGAGATAGCCGGGGCATACCTTCACGGTCGGCATCGTTACCAGGCTGAGGATGAAGATATGGTAAAAGTTCACCTGCATATTGCCGTACACCTTGACCATGGCATCGTTGATCACCTCTTTTCTCCGGCTCTCATAGAGTTTGTTTGTATAGTCATCATCCTCCAGTGAACCATTATGTTCATTTCTGTACATCTCGATATAGTGTGCGGCCGGGATGGGTTTGCCGAAATGAAGGTGCATGTTGGCGCCCATCAGCAGGTTGATCTCAATTTCAAGCTCTTCAAAGAGCCTGGTGCCGCGCAGGTTGAACCGTCTGTCAAGCCACAGCAGGAGTTTGTTTTCTCCGGGGCGAATGGGATAGTACGTGATGGAGAGCGGGACGATGTTGAGGGTAAGATCAGCCTTGAAATTTTTTCTCTTAACCTCGTGCCTGGGACAGAAGAGCTTTACCGCCCCGTTATCGCCTGTTTCCCTGGCCTTCAGCCGCAGTATCCCGGCCTTCAGCGCCAGGACAGCGCCGCCGGTATAGACCGGTCCCTGGCGCAGCGCCGTATGGATGCAGAATTCTCCATTGTCAAATGTGATCCGTTTATTCTTGACCATATGACCTTCCGGATAGATGATCCAGTCGGCCCGTCCGGTGAGAAAATCACCGACAATAATACAGTCCCGGCCCTCTGTCTTTGTTGATACGGAGCCTGCAAGGCGCAGATACTCGCCCAGCCAGCCGACAAAGACCGCGTCATCCGCCAGGGACCGGGCAATACGCTTATAGTTGCTGAACAAAACATAGGGGACAACAAGCGTTTCAAACCGGGTGAAATGGTTTGCTAAAAAAAGCACCGGCCCCTCCGGCAGAGCCTCACCGCTGACGGTGATATTGGCGCCGCTGAGTTTCTTGATAATGAAAAGAAACAGTGAAGAGAGCCACAGCACCAGTTTTAACATCGGAAATACTCCCCATGGCTGTATGAATCGACCGCAATGATCTCCCGCTGCAACTTCACTGCCTGGTTGATCAGTGCCTTCTCGTTCTCCTCCAGCACCTCTTCTCCTGCGGTTTTGCGCCGGGCAAAGGCCTGCTTTGCATCCAGCATTGCCCGGGCGGCGACACGCAGTTCTTCAACCCTGCCGCCGGTATAGATATTGTGGCAGAGACGGTCCCTTGCATTTTCATCAGAGGTCAATAATCCGGCAATTGCATGCAGGTCAGCATCCTTGATCACTGCACCAAAGGGGTTGAGCCGCGAGAAGTAACCCTTGATTTTAAAAATCATCCCCAGGGTGCTCCTGGACAGGTTTTGATAGATACCTGCAAATGCTTTATCTATCTCGTTGAACCCTGTCTCCATGGCGACCTTGAGCAGTACTTCATCTTCCTTTCGCTGCCCTTCCTCCTGAAATCGCTTAAGCGCTGCCGTCATCATGTACATCCGGGCGAGAATATCGGCAAAGCGTCCTGACAGAGATTCCCTTCTTTTCAGGCCCCCGCCCATGATACTCAGGGCCGCATCACCCAAAAAAGCGAATTTGGCTGAGGCCCAGGCAAGTTTCTGCTCATACCTGGCCGTGATTCCACCCTGCTTCGACCGATGCAGATGTCCCCTGGTCAGGCCCAACAACAGGGACCTGAATCCGTTGCCCAGCACATGCTTGACATGGGAAAAGAAAAGGGTGTCAAAGGTGTTGACATCACCTTTTTCAAGCGCTTCTATCTGACCGTACATATAAGGATGACACCGGATCACCCCCTGGCCGAACTGGATCAGGGAGCGGGTCATGATATTGGCGCCCTCTACGGTAATGGCGATGGGGGCGCCGAAATAGGCGTGGGCAAGGAGATTTTTCGGCCCCCTGCTGATCCCGGCACCGCCCAGAATATCCATGGCATCAAGAATAATCCTTCGATACCTCTCCGTACTCTGATATTTCATGATCGCATTGGCCACTGTCGGTTTTTCACCGTTGTCAATGGCGCCCAGGGTAAAGGTCTTTGCCGCATCCAGGAGATATGTTTCAGCCCCCATCCGGCCGATAACCTCGGCTATACCCTCAAATCTGCCGATGGCGATGCCGAACTGATAGCGCACACCACTGTAAGCAGAAGCGACAAAGGTGGCAAGTTTACTGCCGCCGGTGGAAGTTGAGGGCAGAGAGATACCCCGTCCCACGGCAAGTGATTCCATCAGCATTTCCCAACCCTTGCCGATCCCGTTTTCACCGCCAATGATATCATCAATGTCGATCACCACGTCTTTCCCCGCAAGAGGGGAGTTGACAAAGGGGACATTCAGGGGATCATGGCGCCTGCTTTGATCCACACCCTCTTTCGCGGCATTGACCAGGGCACAGGTTATACCCGGGTTTGCCCCTCTGCCCAACAGACCTTCCGGATCTTTCAAGACAAAGGCAAGCCCGATAACGGTCGCTATCGTACCCAGGGTTATGTAGCGTTTTTCAAACCGGAGCCGTATTTTGAGTTCTCCGTCGCTGTCCTGAAACACGATGCCGGACGATTGAATCGAGGTGGCATCACTGCCTGCTTCCGGCTCGGTCAGGGCAAAGCAGGGAATTTCACGGCCATCCGCCAGGCGCGGCAGGTAATATTGTTTTTGTTTATCCAGTCCGTAATGAAGAAGCAGTTCCGCAGGCCCCAGCGAGTTGGGCACCATCACCGTGATGGCAAGCACCTGCGAACAGGTGGCCAGTTTCTCGATCACACAGCTGTGCCCATAGGCGCTGAAACCAAGCCCGCCGTACTCCCTGGGAATAATCATGCCGAAAAATCTTTTTTCCTTGAGATAGGTCCAGACTTCTGCGGGCAGGTCTCGTTTTACGAAAACCTCCCAGTCATCCGTCATGGCGCACAGTTCTTCGACTTCATTGTCCAGAAAGTGTTGTTCCTCATCGGTCAGTTTGGGATAGGGCCAGGCGAAGATCTTGGCGAAATCCGGTCGGCCGCTGAACAGATCGCCTTCCATCCACACATCGCCGGCCCGCAGGGCCGTTCTTTCCGTATCCGAGATAGCGGGCAGAAGACCTTTGGTTTTGAGCATCTGAAAGAGAGGCCGGGTAATCCATTTTACGCGCAATGTCTTGAGGATACTCATGATGTGCCTCCATAAAAAGTCTCTTGTTTCTTCGCCATGGCGACCAGAAGCTCACACGGCGCAAACCGGTCTCCGCTGGATGCCTGCAGTTGCTTCAGTCTTGTGACAACCCGGTCGATGCCGATCTCATCACCGTAGCGTATCAGTCCGCCGCGAAACGGCGGGAAGCCCGTCCCCATGACCATGGCCATATCAAGGTACCGGGGATAACTCACCACCTCTTCCTCCAGGCAACGCGCGGCTTCATTGATCATGATCAGAATGGTCCGGTCCAGTATGGTCTGCTCATCAAGCGTGGTTTGGCCGCTTTGCAGGGTTTCAATCTCTTTGTTGATCCCGGTCCGTTTCCCCTTGTGGCTGTAAAAGCCGAGGCCGCTCTTTTTCCCTAACCAGCCGCGCTTGACCATCCGCGTCATCAGGGCACTGGTCGCCATCCGTTCACCATAGGCCCGGTGCAGGATTTCCGATACTTTTTCACCGATATCCACCCCCACCTGGTCCACCAGGGCCAGAGGCCCCGTGGGCATGCCGAATGCAAGCAGGACCCGGTCTATTTTCCTGATATCCTCACCCTCCTCAAACATGGTTGCGGCCTCCTTGAGATAGGGCAGAAGGATACGATTGACCAGAAAACCCGCTGATTCCTTCACCCGGATGGGTGTTTTGCCCATCCGCTTGGCGAGCTGCACCACCGTGGCAATGGTCTCGTCATCGGTTTTGTCGCCGCTGATAATCTCGACCAGGGGCATACGGTTGACCGGGTTGAAAAAATGCATACCGATAAACCGGTTCGGATATTCAAGGCGTTCAGCCAGCCTGCTGATGGAGATGGACGAAGTGTTGGAGGCGATGACGGCATCAGGTTTCAGGACCGCTTCAAACTCCTGATAGACCTTCTGTTTCAGCTCAAGGTCTTCATTCACCGCTTCGAGCAGAAAGTCGGTCTTGGCAAAACCCACATTTTCCGTGCTGAAGGTGATCTTGTCCATCTTCAGGCCAATCTCGCGATCGGTCAGGCGGCCCCGTTTTTTGATGCCCTCGTAAATCTTCCGGATGCTGGCGATGGCCCGGCCGATACTTTCCGTATTGATATCTTTTAAGCGGACATCGATATCCTGGTTATTCAGGGCCCAGGCAATACCGCTGCCCATGGCGCCGGTGCCGACGACTGCGCTGTGGCGGATCTCTCTGGCCTTACCTGTACAGAACGTCTCCTTCTTCAACGCTTCCGAGATGAAAAAGAGTTCGATCAGGTTTTTCGAAACCGGAGTCAGGGCGAGTCTGGTGACCGCCTCCCGTTCAACCTGAAGACCGTCTGCAAGCGGTTTGCCGAAACTATTTTGCATCACCTCTATGACCGAGAGGGGGGCCGGGTAATGGCCGTGGGTTTTGGCCAGCACCTTTTTTTTCACGACCATGTTGATAAGGCTTCGGACCGCAAGGATCTTTTCATACCAGGCAACCCCCTGCCGGCCCGCTGCAATCTTTTGCGCCAGGGTTCCGGCCAGGATCTCCCGGACAAACTCCTCCTTCTTGAATCCAAGATACCCTCTGGGCACGCAACCATCGACAACACCGAGCTTCAGGGCCTTTTCACCCCTGAGCCGTTTGGCGCCCACGATGAGTTCCATGGCCTTGGCATAGCCGACCAGGGGATACAGCCTCTGGGTGCCGCCGAATCCGGGCAGGATGCCGAGGTTGACCTCCGGCAGGCCGATACGGGTATGGGGTGCACTTGTGGCAATCCGGTAGGTACAGCTTAAACTGAGCTCCAGCCCACCACCCAGGCAGGCCCCGTCGATCACGGCAATGGTCGGGAAAGGGAGGTCTTCAAGTGCGTTGAAGATCTCCTGCCCCTTGAGGACCAGGGCCGTGATGGTCTGCTCGTCACTGGCCGCCCTGATCTCGTGAATATCGGCGCCGGCAATGAAAATGTCCTCCTTACCGCTTTCGATGAAGAGCATCTTGACGGACCTGTCCTGCCCGAGCGCCTCGATATGCGTTGCAAGCTCTTCCAGGGCCGCCCGGGTGAGAATATTGACCCTGCTCCCGGGGGTATCGAACAGCAGTGTTGCGACACCGCGGCTGTCTTTAACAAGTTCAAAACATCTTGTTTTTGTTTCCATTATTCTACCTCCAGAAGAAGGGCCGCTCCCTGGCCGCCGCCGATACACAGTGTTGCCAGGCCCCTGTGCAGGCCGCGCTCGTGCAGCTCATGCAGGAGGGTAAGGACCAACCTGGTGCCGGTCATGCCCACCGGATGCCCCAGGGCGATGGCGCCGCCGTTGACATTGAGAATTCCGGGGTCAATCGACCCGACCGCTTCCGTGCGGCCTAGATGTGTCCGGGCAAACACCCTGGAATCAAAGGCCTTCAGGCATGCGATCACCTGGGCCGCAAAGGCCTCGTTGATCTCGACAAGGTCAATGTCCCGCATAGTCAGCCCTGTTGCGGCCAGGAGATCATGGGTCGCAAACACAGGTCCCAGCCCCATTCGTTTCGGCTCCAGCCCGGCATACCTGTATGCCCGCATATAGCCCAGCGGCGTGAGCCCTCTTTTTTCAGCCTCGCTTTCACTCGTGACCAGCACGGCTGCCGCGGCATCGGTAACCTGTGATGAATTTCCTGCGGTGACGGTTCCATTTTTCCGGTCGAAAAAAGGGCGGAGCCGGGCCAGCTTCTCCAGGGTCTGCCCCTCCCGGATCCCGTCATCACGATCAAGCAGGGCGCCGCTGAAGGCATCGTAAACAACAGCCATGCTCTCCCGGGCAAACCGGCCGCTCTCTCTTGCGGCCAGCGCTTTCCGGTGGCTTTGCAGAGAAAATGTATCCTGCTCTACCCGGCTGATGCCGAAATCCCGGGCCAGCACTTCGGCTGTCGATCCCATCAAAAGCCCGCTCACCGGATCGGTCAGGCCGGACATCAGCCCTATGACCGGCTTGAGAAAGGCCGGACGAAAACCGAACAGGGCGCGGACCCGGTCAAGAGCGGTTTTTGATCTGGAGAGTTTTTCAAAAAGACGGGTCATCTTTGTGCTGTAGACCAGCGGGATATTGCTCATGGACTCCACCCCGCCGCTGAGATAAATTCTGCCCTCTCCGGCATGGATTCGGGCCGCAGCGGTAGTGATGGCCTCCATGCCCGAAGCGCAGTTCCTGTGTACCGTGGCCGCAGGGGTGGCCTCTGAAAACCCGGCCCGCAGCGCGATCACCCTGGCGATGTTGGCAGCATGAATGGGCTGGGCGACATTGCCGATGATAACTTCGTCCACCTCGTCAAAGTTCAAGGGAGAGCGCAGCATGACCTCCCTGACCAGCCTGCTGCCCAGGGTATCGGCCTGCAGGGTCTGCAGCCTGCCGCCCGCCTTGGCCATGACCGTTCTGAGTCCTGATATGATTGCGATACGTTCCATTGTAGTCTCTCCGTTTGCGGAAGCGGCGCATGGTGCAGGTCGCTTACATTTTCATATGTGTCCCCTGTACATCTGTTCGATCTCGTCCTGGAAGCGATCCAGGACATGGTCACGGGCCAGTTTCATGGACGGCGTCAGGTCCCCGTTTTCTATGGTCAGGGGTTCGGTTATGAGATGAAAAGCCCTGACCCTCTCCCAGTGGTTGAATTTTTTGTTGATTCGCGCGATCAGCTGGCGGATCTTTTTCTGAAAGCGTGGGGAATGGACTGCTTTGTCCGTGCCGTCAAACCCGTGTCTTGCGGCAAATTCGAGCATTGCGCTTTTTTCCGGCATGAGAAGCGCCGTTACAAACGGCCTGTTATTACCGATGATCAGGACATGATCAAACCAGCCCGAGGCCATGAAGAGATATTCGATATAGTCCAGGGAGATGTATTCCCCGGTTGAGGTCTTGGCCAGGTCCTTGACCCTGCCTGTAATGGTGATATATCCATCCTCGTCCATGCTGGCCAGGTCCCCGGTATGGAGCCATCCTTCACTGTCAACCACCTCATCGGTCGCCTTTTGATTGTTATGGTATCCCTTCATGATGCCCGGCCCCCGGGCAAGGAGTTCACCACCCTCGCCGATCTTCACCTCCGTGTGGGCAAAAGGCTTGCCGCAGGTGCCGACCCTGTTTTCACCCGGCGCGTTGGCGCAGATCACCGGACTTGACTCGGTGAGCCCGTATCCCTGGTACAGGGGGACGCCGATATTGAGAAAAAAACGGTAGAGATCATCGGACAGCGGCGCACCGCCCGAGATCATCATCCGTATCCTGCCCCCAAGGGCGCCGCGCAGTTTGTCATAGACCAGCCGGTCACACAGGCTGTCCAGCCATGATTTCGGAGTGTATGGTTCTTTCCTGTATGCCCTGCGAAAGGTCATCCCCGCAATGACCCGCTGAACGGGATTGCCCTGCATCGCCTTTTTGTGCATCTTGAAAGAGACTTTCTCAAGAAGCCTGGGCACAACAGTCATGACCGTCGGCCGCACGTCCTGCAGCAGGCTGCTGATATTCTTCACCGAATCGGCAAAAAAGATACTCATCCCGGTGCTGAGGTAAAAATACATGACCATGCGCTCAAAGATATGGGCCAGGGGCAAAAAGCTCAGCGCCCTGCCTTTTTCAGGATCAAACCTGTACTTGATGGTGGTGTCGATGATCTGGGAGATGAGATTGTAATGGGTGAGTTCCACGCCTTTCGGCAGGCCGGAAGTACCGGAGGTATAGACGATGGTGGCCAGGTCATCCGGAGCGATTCTGGAGAGTATCTCGTCGAACTTTCCAGGTGACTCGGCGTCGATTTGCTGCCCGGCCCGGATGAAGCGCTCCAGAGATCTGCATACCGCACCCGTGCAGTCTATATCGAGACACTCGATCGAATTGTCAGCATCCTGAATACTCTCTCTCTGCTCATCAGTCTGGGTAAAAACAGTATGCAGGTCTGCGTCATCAATCTGGAATCGCAGGTTTCTGGTGGAGATATTGGTAAAAAGAGGCACACTCACCGCGCCGCTGAGCATCAGCGCGTAATCAATCATGAGCCAGTAAACGGATGGCGAAAGGACCAGTCCAATCTGTCTGCCGCGCCACCCCTCGGCCTCAAAGGACAGGGTCAGGGCACGTACCGCCTGCAGATACGCAGTTTTTGAAAACGTCTTCCAGCGGTCGGACTCCCTGTGATTCAGGAAGGTTGCATTTTCCGGCAACTCTTTGACAGAGCTATACAGAGCAGCAAAACTTGTCATGTCTTTTTTCATCGCATGCTCCTCCTGCAGAGTGGCGTAAGGCGAAAAAGAGGACATGTACGATGGCAGGCAGTTCTTGCTGCACGATAAAAAAATATTATCCGCTGGTTATGGTCCCATTGCTGATGTCCTCGTCTTTCTGTGCTTCACGGTTAGCGCCTCGTTTAACAGTTGATACTCATTCCGTATATATTTAATATAATCATTGTCTGGAAAAAATCAGCAAAGCGCATCTTTTGCCGCTTTCAGTGACTCTCCACGCGGCCTCTTTTTTCCAGGGGATCAAACCTGCACCCCATCAGACCACAGTACTGGCCGACATATTCGGCCTTGGGACGATACAGGGCCGGTTTCTCCTGGGCCTCGCCGGTCTTTTCCTCGATAATGTGCGCGGTCCATCCCGCTATCCGCGAGACGGCAAAGACAGGTGTCATCAGGTCCGAAGGGATTCCCAGGAGATGATAGACCGAGGCGGA
>JAJRVA010000084.1 GCA_024277485.1 Deltaproteobacteria bacterium
CAAAGGTATGTAACTCATCAACAACCAGAAAACGCAGAGTGTCTGCACTGTTTTGTTCCCAGAGCTGCCGATCTTCAGGCCGGATAAGCAGATAATCCAGCATTTTATAGTTGGTCAGCAGAATATCCGGGGGAGAGAGCCTCAAGGTTTCCTTGTTGGAAATCAGATGATCACTGCCCATCAAACGCCCCTTATCCGGATCAGCCTCTTGCTGCCCTACATAAATACCGGCAGTCACCCGCCCCTTCAATTTGCTGTTGTAGATAAGCTCGGCCAACCTGCCAGCCTGATCCGTAGCCAGGGCATTCATGGGATAGATAAGAATGGCCTTGATTCCCGGTTCTCCCCGATGCCTGTAGCAGTAATCAAGGATGGGATAGAGGAAACATTCTGTTTTACCGGAACCAGTGCCGGTGGCAACTATTGTGGCCTGGGGATTTGGACCGGACAAACGATCAAATGACTTCTCCTGGTGCAGATAGGGAGAAAATGCCATGGGCAGATCCGGGAAGTAATCCGTACCTCCTTCACCGTGTTGAAAAGGCAGCTGGATGTCAAGATACGGCCCTTTAAAAACATTGCCAGGCTCGTTCAGGAGTCGTTCAAGTATGTTAGAAAAGAATGGGGTGGTAACAGGAAAGGTGGTTCTCAGGAAATCTTTTATGCCTTGTTCGACATGGTGAGCAAGAACAGAGGGAATCATGATGGCAGCACCCGATGAGTAAATTTATTCACTGACCATTGAGCAAACAGGTGCAATACTGTTTTACAGAATACCACCAATCCTCCTCCAGACAATCGGTTGGACGACCTGGATGCCAGCATTATCTCCCAGCTCGATTCCCAATCCCTCATTACTCTGTTCCTGTCTGTCGAACATACCAGGAGGTACAATGAGCCCGGCTCATTGCCCTGATCGCAACGTCCATTTTTCGCAAAAAAGAAGCCTGATGTTCAGCCAGTTGATCAAACGGAAACGGAACACGTCCTCCATCGGTTCTCCAATAGCCTACCCCCTGATCCAGCCGGATTTCATAGCCGGTGCCATCCGCCCATTTCAGGGTCAACGTACGCGCATGCGGCAGATCTCTCCGGGTAAGCTGATCATTGAACACAAAATTTGCGCACCAGGAAAACAGCTTCCGATAGACCTCCCGACGCACAAAATTACTTTGCCAGTCGTGAAAAATTAAAAATGGTATTCTTGCATCACCTGGCTGTAACTCGGCCGTGGAGATACTAACTCTGGTTGCCTCGCCAATTCCTCCTCCGCCCTTCACTCCTTTCAACAGGTTATGCAACAAAAGCAGCATGAGCGGAGAGCAGAGATAACGATCAGTATAGTCAAGAGCGGTTAACGGTGTTTTGCCTGCCAACTTCTTGCGCAAGCCTTCCTCTTTTGCAGTGAGCAGCTTCCAGGCCTTTGTACCGAAATCGGCCAGATCTCCATTCAGTTCCTGGCCTATTTCAATGGTTCGGGTATCACGGTCTATAGCTCTGAGGTCGGCAACCTTCCTGATACTCCATGTTTCAGGAATAGTATCCAGTGGACTGTTATCCCGTATGCGGACAAACTGCCCTTCACCACTGCCCGCACCCCACTCGCGTTCGGGAACAAGAAGAGATTTTGAACTCGCAGCCCAGCGTACTGAATTATTTTCACTACCCATTTCCACTGCCCGAAACATTTTCACCTTACCATTCATAAGGACCGGGGAATTCTTTGGACAATAAATGTGGTTTACACCAACCATGATTGCCAGGGCAATCAACTCATCAAGCTGAGCCGGCTCCAGTCTATCCAAAATCGTATCAGGCACCACCAGGTCTATTTCGACACCTGCTTGATTAAAAAAGAACAACTCATCCCGCAGCCGCCAGTCAATGGGTTCCCAGTCGTCCGGGATGCCGCCCAGGAAGATCCGCACTTCATACCCGGAAAGTCTCTGATGTTCCCGACGTAAAGCCATGGATAGAGGATCCATTTCAAGCCTGGTCATCGAGCCAAAGACCTGCAGAGATTCCGGCAGACTCAATAGAGTAAGAAACTGCTCGTTAACCAGTGCCAGGGCCGCATTCCGATCGAGTTGGTCAACATGATGCTGAGTGTCAAAGGAAAGCAGACAGGCCTGGCAGGCACTATCACAGCCTCGTGGACAAGTAAGAATTTCCCGAACACGGACAAACAGCTCCGGAAGCCACTCAACCGCCTGTGAAACATAGCCGGCCCCTCCCTGGGCCGTGTCAAAGAGATAGACGGAATAGACAGGGTTATCCAGAGCATCCCTTACTGAACTGACGGTAACACCGATTTCCCGTTCCTCTATACCTATTTTTTCTGCCAGAGCCCGCCGAAGCGCCACACCGGTCGTATAGGCAGTTTGTCTGTCAGCCGGCATCCCCTGCACACTGTAGAGTTGCAGTTCAATAACCTCTGTTCTGCGGGAAAGCCCCAGCCTGATATTCTTCTTTATTGCCCAAGACTCGAAACTACCGGGACATTCTGTTTCACCTTGCGGACCAAATTTTCCTCCCCTGAGGCGCTTGTGCGCTTTGGGTTCACCTTTTCCATCAACAAAAATAGAGGGCAGCTCATCGTCACGGGTCATTGAATCAGCCCGCCCGCAACGCAGACACAGAGCATATCCATTATCATGCAGGCCATCTGAACGGTGAATGATCATAGCCTCATGGCTTACCCGACACCGGCCCAAAGCGGCTGTCGGCAGCGAGATCCATTCAGCTTCCTGCATGGCAATAAGTGGATCACGAACAGGTATATACTGAGGAAAATCGATCTTGTTATGAGGCTGCCATCTGATGTCAACGGCAAATCCAGCCGGCTTGAGATACTCATAGCTCTTCAAAGGTTGACCGTCATCCTGACCGCAGCTTGTGCATATTTCCGGCCGGATAGGAGAATCACCAATGGATCCGCAGTTTGTACACCGCCAGAACCAGCGAAAAGACTGCAGCTCCGGCGGCCCTTCCTGATCAGCCGGAATATGCCAATTGAGCGTGACCCCTGCACTCCTGTAGACGCGGCCATTCAACACAGTGTCCGTTCCGGGAGCGTAATCGCGAATGGCAATGGTCATATCTCTGGCCGGATACCCTGCCCGGATCATCCGGTTGTCCTCTCTGGAATCACGTTTTCTAAGAGACAATTCTTCAGCAGTGGTGGTTATGAGTGACACGACCTCTCCTGGAAATCCATACCCCGGCAGAACCCCCTTTGTTGTCAACTCCGAGAGCAGATATTCCTTACGCAGCCGCTGCAGTTGAAATTCTATGGCTTTTTCCGCCACACTGTTCTTTGCGGGAGTTCTCACCTGGGCAATGTTATCAAGCAGGGCCTGTATTTCACTCAACCAGAGATCAGAACACCTATCGATCATCTTGCCGCATTGTTCCAATATTTCCTCCCTACCACCTCCTTCAAGGCAGGATCGACGAAGCAGGATTCTGATACCTTCAAGAACCAGCTGCTCAGAGAGTGCTTCATGGCTGCACCAGTCTGCAAAATGTTTGCAAGGCGCTGTAACATCCGAATCAACTTCCTCAAAAAACCAGCCTGTTGTCAGGCGATGCAGTTCTCCGGGAGCCTGCTCATTCAGAAAAAAAGAGAGAAGCAGAGCATTGATATGCCGCTGAATAATGGCCGGGCTATGGAGAGATACTGCGGGCACAGCAAGGCGGGTTGTAAACGGCCAGAGCGGGTTGGCAAAAACCGCCTCGCCATGGGGAGTGCTCTTACACAGGGTAAAAGCCAGGGATCCGGCCTCACCACGCCTGCCCGCTCGTCCGGCCCGCTGCAGGTAATTGGCCGGATTGGGAGGGGCATTATGCATGGCCACGGCGGACAGGCCGCCGATATCCACTCCCATCTCCATGGTGGTGGAGCAGGAGAGCAGATTAATTTTTCCCTCTTTAAAATCCCGTTCCCGGTCAGTAAGTTGAGAGCCGGACAACTGGGCGGAATGTTCAGCACTGCGAAAATAATGACTGAAGCGGGCAATGCGGTCACTGACATCTGTCCAAATTCCTTTGGAACGTAATTCATTAACCACCGGATCTGTCTCCAGCCACTCCTCAGGCTTTACCGATGCATCATTCCAGAATGGGTCCGGCAGGGTCGGCAGGGTGACCAACGAACATTCCGCCAGTTCCTTTGCTGGTTCGTCAGGGAGGTACGGCGTTATTCTCCGGAAGGTTACCGGTAGCACCCGTCGGGCTACTGGACATAACCAACCCTGCCGGACCTGGGTTATAACAGCCTGCTCTCTCATGTTGAGCAGATAGCCGCCTTCAGTTCCTTCAAGAACCCTGCGTACATCCTGCCACAGTCCAATCAGCAGTTCCTCTACAACATCCCGCTGCTCCGAATCATCCAAATCAAGAGTGAAGGCGTAGGCCAGCATACGAACCAGCCGTGAATTACGTTGCACGGGATTGGCAGCTGATGGCCACAACTGCTGATTAAATGTCTGTTTTCCGGCTCCCGGCGGCAGTTGAATCGACGGTCGGCCCGGATAGCCGATCCAGCGCAGCGTATCCTCGGTGATGGCCACAGCCGTGCGAAACCGGACGACAAAATCCAGGACAAGACGAACCAGATCCCGCCACTCACCTGGCTGGATGCGCAGCCGCTTCGCCACATCGGGCAGCGGGTTTCCAGTTCTCAGTCCCTGGTAGTCAATGGCCAGCATCCCATACGATTCAAGTGACCACTGCCGCCTGGGCCTTCTAAAAAATTCCCGCCACAGGCACAGCTCGGCCAGCTCCCGGTCACCCATGCCAAGGGATTGTTCCCGTAAGGCAGGCAACAACCACCGTTTAAAGCCGTCGTTGGCAAGCAGCCTGTCCCGGGCATCGTTCCAGGTTAGTTGACCTGCGGACGGTGCTTGCAGTTCGGCCAGCTCTTGCTTTTTCTGCTCAAGCTCTCCCTGCAATGCAGGAAACTGGACAACAGCCTGCTCCATCTGGGTAACTACTTCCTTTTTCTCCTCAATCAGTTTTTGATCTACCGGAGCCGCCTTTTCGGCCACCGCATGATAGAGCAGGCTGCGAACATAATCCCGTTCAGCGGCCATCTGCAGCTTAACCGCAATTCTGGCGGTTCCCTGACGACTGTCAGTAAAACTGAGAATCCTCCGACCGTTCCATGGCAAAGGTGTTTTGGTCGTCATGGGGGGCAGGTGACGAAGTAAAATGGGAATTGCAGTCTGCAGGAAAAACGGGGCGCCCAGCCGAATCGGAATACTCAGCCGCATCCGCCTGTCCGTCTCTCTGCAAAAAGGACATCGCAAAACATTATGCTCATCAGGGTTAAGCAGATGAATCGGCACGCTGTCTTTATGCTCTCCAGTCCAGTCCAGTCTACCGTCTTGCAGTAAACCAATCCTGTTGCCGTCAGGTGGCGCAACGAGAATGCGCCGCAGTCCAGGTCCCATGCCGATATCGTCACCATCCTCCTGTTCGTCTGTTTCCACAGGTTCCAGTTCCTGCTGAAACTCGTCTTCATCCGCCTCAAAAATATCCTGATTCAACCGGTCCTCTCCATCACGGGACGACTCCAGTACCACAAGATGTTCAGTGCCGCATTGCCGACACTGCATCAGCTCATATACAGGAAATCCGCAGGCATCACAGCTTTTACGCCGCTCCATGAAGACCTTGCCGAATGGCCACTCACCTGCGGCAAGTTTCATATCCTCCCTGCCGCTGCAGTTCGAGTTTGCACAGGCCCAGAGTCCGGCAACCGTTCTCTGGAAAAAATGGCCACGCAGGGGTAAAAACGACCCGCCGCCATCCTCGTCTACAGCCTTGCTGGCCAGATCCAGCAATTCAAGGGTTTCAGCCAAGGCATCACTACTGCTTTCTCCAGAAAAAGTTCCGGCAATAGCAGACAGGGGCCGGGCCTTAACCGCCAGGGTTTCACGAAGATCTCGCATCAACGAATCAGCGCAGAGCCGGTCAAACCGCTTTTCCGGCGACAAGACCCGGAGTTCTTTTGTCGTGACTTGTTTCAACTTGTCCGCATCAACATCAGGCAATACCGGGACCGCTCGATTGCCGGACACAACAGATACCTGCTCAACAGAAACTCCGGCAATATCGGCCAAAAATTCCCGGAGCTGTTCTGCTGTACTATTATCACCGGCAATGGTGGCTGAAGTGGCCACGAAATGAACATTTTCAGGCCGACAGCCAAAACCATGCAGCACCCTGCGCAGAAGCAAGGTCAACTCTGCCGCCTGGGAGCCGATATAGGTATGGGCCTCATCAATAACAATCCAGCGCAGCTTGCCCTGGGATTGCTCAAGAATAGGTCGGTCATCGCTGCGCACCAGCATGTACTCCAGCATGGTGGCATTGGTTACCAGAATAGGCGGCGGTTCGCTACGCAGTTTACGCCGGTCTGCCACCTCACTCTTCCAACGCGAAGCTTTGGCCTCATACGGTGTGTCTCCATTATAGAGACAGTAGCGGATTCCACCGCCAAAGGGTTCAGACCAGGCCGTCAACCGATCCTTCTGGCTCTTGATCAAGGCATTGAGCGGGTAAAGAAACAGTGCCCTGATTCCAACCAATTGTCCGGTGCCATTATTAAGTTCCCTGGCCAGATCATCCAGGATGGGAATGAGAAAACATTCGGTTTTACCTGATCCGGTACCGCTGGACACCAGTACTGAGCGAGGAGGTTTGACCGACAGCACCTCCCAGCTTTCTATCTGGTGCTGATACGGATACAAAGATGCAGGGAAAACATAATCACCAGACAATCCCTCCATTGTTGTGCCAAGGGCAGTAACCAGGGACGGGTGTAGCAGATTACCGGCCAGCTCGTCGAAATTCTTTTCAGCCGCCTTCCAGCCAAAGGTAGCTTCAAACACGGGGTCGGCAATAAAGGAGTGATCAATGCCGGGACTCTGCTGAAACAGGGAACGTAGATGTTCCCGCAGGGGGTGATTACGAAAGCTGAACATGCCCAGTGATGCCCGGGCAGCACCGGTATTGAGCCCGCCGGCAAGAGAGGAAAAAAATAAATCATTCATGATCGCTTACTCCTGGTGAAAATCATCATATACTGCCAACTCAAGGCTAAGGGCCAGGGCAAAGGCCCTATCAAACCATTCCTGGTCAAAACTGCGCAGCTTAGACAGCTCATACAGAAAATACACATCATACTCTGCTCCTGCAGCAGCGATGCCTGCAGCAACAAACGGTGCGCTGCGCACAGGGCGTAGATGGCCAGCAAGATGAGTAAAAAGGAACTCCTGTCGTATGTTCATCTTTGCAAGCCACGCCATGACTCTTTGCCCCTCAGGATACATCTCATCAGTGCTATGGCGGGCCTGGAATTCCTGTTCATGACCGCTGATCAATTCCAAAATTATCCCCGGTGCCTGCTGTGCCAGCATCAGTTCACTGCTGCCAAGCTGCTGTTCAGGAAACAGCAACAAGGAGAGCCAATCGCATATCTGCCGAAAAAAAGGCTGGCGCCCGGTTACCCGCTCCCGAAAACCGTTGAATGAATCCTGGACAATCTGCTCACCACTTTCCAGGGAGGACAAGGCATTGCGCATTGATGTGAAATAAACACCGGCCGCATTTTTCCAGGCTGTAACCGGAACAAGATGCCAGAAAAAAGGCAGCTGGTCAGCCAGTGACCAAATCGTGTCGAAATCTTCATCATCGCTTCGCAGCAGACACAGCACCATGGCCTCCTGGTTCTTCACCAAGTGCCGGAAAAACTCAAAGGTTACAGCAGGATATTGACGGGTCCAGCGGGTGTACGAGGTGACAACGGACCAGGCAGGATGGTCCGGATCTTCACCCAGCTCCTTGATCAGCTCACCCAGTCGTTTTTTTCTCTCCCCATAGTCACCCGCTTTCACTGCCTGCTCAAACAGGCTATCGCCCACACCTTCCTCTTCGTCCTCAACCACCCACAACACGGGCCGGAACCTGGGCCAGTCACCGTCTTCACCAAGAATCAGCCAGGGACCGGCCTCGAGCTCTGCAGGAATCTCCCAGCTGAAGGCATCGGCACTCTGTTCCAGGACAACCTGCTCTGCATCCGGTTTCCACAGCCTCATCATGCTCACCTCCAGCTGGTGCGGCCTGTCCTGCTCAAGCTGGATACGGCTTTCCTCCTCCATCCCAATTATTCCGGTTTCATGGTCAACTTCAAAATGCAACTCAAACAGACCTGCCTGCAATTCCGCCAAAGAAGTCCCGACATGATCATGAATCTGTATCTTACCAATAGAGTCGATATCCCCGGTAAGAGCCAGCAGCGAGACAAGCTGTTCCTGGATATGGAGTAAGTCAAAGGTTCCCCGACCTGTTGCATCCAGCTGTATCCGTTGGTAAATGGCCCCCCGGTTCACAGCAGCTCCCTTTGACCACAGATCAACAACAATCGAGAAATAATGACTTCCGACCGGCTGCTGCACCTGAGCCTGGATCACTGCCAGACTGGAAACCGTCACTCTGCTCTTTTCGGTCAAGGCCCTGTCGCCACGCACAAAGGCCGCACTGACGCATGGAAAAGGCAAAGGGAGAGTCAACGTCCTCTGCTTCCCCCAGGACAGGCGGCACTGAAACTGGGTCACCGGCATGGGAACATCCGTAGTTACCCGAATCCTGATACCATTATCCTGCGGCTCCGTTGTAAAATGATATCCGTCCATCAACTCCGGTTCAGCATTTTCAAGAAACGTATCCTGCAGGAGCAGGCTTCCCTGAGAAGAGGTTCTACTCTCCGTTTCCGACCGCATGGTAAAATTCGGCGGTATAACCTGAATTTTTCGCAGCAGAAGCAGGTTGTCACCCTGATTCAGAAAACGAACCCAAACCGCTCCGAGACATCCATCCTCACCCCTGCTCCAACTGCCGATTATACCATCAGGCCGCCATTCAAGCCGTGTATCTGCTACAATCTTCCTGACCCCTGAGTCCGAAGACACTACAAGCTGCGGCACGCCTAAAAAAGGCGGTAAACTGGCCGCCGGCATTGAAACCGCAAGCCGCGGCCCATCCAGAATAAGAATATTTGAGCCAGACTCTGTATCTCCGCAATGATAGGCAACTGCCCCGGTATCCGGCTGCTCCCACCAGCCACTGCCCGACAACCTGTACACATTACGGTTACAGTTATCCAGGCTGCCTGTAGCCTCTGCCTCGACTTCTCCCTGGAACGTACCACCTTCCGGCACAACACCATAAATGCTTTCCGCCTTGGTGCGTACGGTTCCGTCACCGATAAAAAAGTTATCACTCTTACCGCTGCTGAAAAACCAGGGCAGTTCTCCAAGCTCCTGCTCTCCAACCACAGGAAGCCGGTACTTATTTCGACCGTCACCAACGAAAAGGGGAACACTGACCAGAGCGCGGCTGCCTGTTAATCTGACCTCCTTGCCAGACAATCCTTCACAGTGATATATTTTTTTGTCATTATTACCAGCAATCAGGGTCAGCAGGGCAATCTGGCGATGTTCCCCTTCAACCTGTAGCAGGATGCGCAGGCGCACACAATCGGTCACACGGCTTGTATTACACCACGCCTGCAGAGCATCCGCGGTAATCTGACGCGGCAGTTCCAGCACCTGCTCAATCTGCCATTGCTCTCCCCTCTGCTTCAGCCGCCGCCGCCAACGTATTTTATTGGTGATGGACAGTCTGTAAGATTCCCGAACCAGATTTTTCAGCAGTGCCTCCGCCGTCTCGTTTTCCAGGGGCAGCGGAAGCCCCTGCCGCCAGTCAGGATGCTCCTTGTCAAGAGCGGCCACAGGGTCTGCTGCATCCGTTACCAGCTCCTGGAGTTCGATGATCTTGCCGATCAGGTCGTAACTGAGCTGAAAAACGATATCCCTACGCAGGGAAGCGGGAAGTATGGTTGCATTTTCTTCAGCTATTGCCCGGGTCGGTAGATTGCCGAATCGTTTTTCCCGGTGCCAGGCGGTTAATACTTTTCTAAAGTAACGAGCCAGAGAAGAGTTGTCGCGCTGCAGCAGCTTCAACGGCAGCCCCCCCTCGCAGGCAATAGTGACCAGGAACTGCCTGCTATTGTCCCTGGAAGTCAACAGGGGACGCTGCCACCATTGTAGCCCCCTCTCCACTATTCGGGCAATCCAGGCATGAGGAGGTACAGGCTGGCCGATTTCATTGAAAACGGTTTCCCAGGCCCACGGGCCACCCACATGGCAGCGCCGCCAGGTTTCGGCGGCAAACAGGCAGAACAGACGGGCAAAGAAAAATATATCATCAGGGGGGCCCTCAATAAACTCTCTCTGTACCAGATTCTTGAGTTCCTGATAATCCTTGTCCCTGAGTTTATATGCATACAGGGGTCTGCCGTCAGGCTGTGAATCTCTGGTGTAAATGAATATCAGCTTGGCTAACCAGTTGTTCATTATTCTTGTCCCGGAAATTATTGGTGTGTTTTCTGCTGTCTTGTACTCTCTTGTGGTGGTTCTCAAAGGGTCAGTTCAATTCCCCTGGAAGTTCAGCTTCAATCTCTTCCACTGCCGCATCTAGCTAAGATTGCTGGCAGAAAATCCCTCATTTCTGGGAACTTAACTATATCTTCCCTGTTTCCAGTTATTTTGCTACAATAACAATAATGAAAAAAACATCTTTACTTGCAA
>JAJRVA010000085.1 GCA_024277485.1 Deltaproteobacteria bacterium
AAAAACGAAAAGTGTTCTATATCCCCGATGGGCCTGGCGCCGACAACGATGTCAGCCTGACCCTGGACAACAGGCGCCACCAGTTTCGGGATATCCTGCGCCTGGTACTGGTTGTCCGCATCGGTATTGACAATCACATCCGCCCCAAGCTTGAGGCTGGCGTCAAGGCCGGCCATGAAGCCCTTGGCCAGGCCATGGTTCTTGGCAAACGACACGATGTGGTCAACCCCGTTTTCCCTGGCAACTCTGACAGTGCCGTCAGTGCTGCCGTCGTCGATAATAAGCCACTCCACCAGGTCAAAGCCACCGACTTCACGCGGAAGCTCTCCCAGGGTGATCGCAAGGGTCTCCTCTTCGTTGTAGCAGGGAATCTGGATGATGAGTTTTTTCATGGTACCGGAATGAATTTATTCACTTTCCTCTCCACGATACAATCCCCGGCCAAGAAAAAGAAGAGAAAAACTGAACAGCAGGGAAACAATCACTATCCCGTAATGATACCGGAAAATTGACTTGTGGATAACAATAAAAAGGGTGGGCAGGGAATTCAGGAGTACCGGGGCCGTGAGGAGAAGCAGTCTTCCGGATCCGATCCTGTATGCCGCAACCGCGGTGCAGAACAGAAAAACATAGAGGAAAACCGCAGGGCGCCAGATAAAAAACCAGAACCCCATGGTGGATTGCAGGAAAATGGCAAAAATCCTTTTTTGCACACCGGGCAGAAGGGATCCCTGGGCCACCCCGGTGTCACTTCCGCTGATATACTTGATATAGGGTTCTTTTCCCTTGTACTTAACCCAGAGATTCACGTACTCGATCCGCCGGTGATAATTCTGCAGGGGGTAGATGCGCCAGAGCCGCGAACTGGAGTTGAGCCTCTCTGTCAGGAAATCAGGGCCTGATGTTTTTTTCTCTTCATTGCTGCTCATTTCGACAACAGGCCCATCCCGGGGATCTTCCTTCCCGGAAAACTTATCCGCCAGAGCCTGGACCTGGTCGGACAACGAGGCATACACGTAATCCATGGGTGTGCCCCGTCTGACATCAAGGGCCTCATAGAGCGGCCCCCGGACCATTACCAAAAGAACAAGTCCCACCATGACGGAACTCAAAATTTTCCACCTGTACTGCCGGTAACAGAAAAAAAGCATCAGCGGGGTAATGAACGCGGGTACCATCCCGTTATGCCGGTATAGGGCCACCAGAAAAAGAACCAGCCCCAGCCAGAGCCAGGCCCGGGGTTTCTCAAGCCACTGCCCACGACTCATCACTATGTGGAAAAGAAGCGTTGTCAGGGCAAGCAACGAGGTACTGTAGGCGATATCCTTCCACAGGGTGACAGCCATCAGGCCGTTCACCGGCAGCAGAGCAAAAACCAGGCAGGAGATCCAGAGGACACACCTCGGCACCCCGTACCGTTCAAGCACACTCAGACTCCATCCGGCAACCGAACCAAGGGCGGCGATCTGTACAATGACGGCCATTGCAGGAGACTGCCAGACCCGGGTCACCAGCCAGATGGTCATGGTGTGAAAGGCCGGGTTCCAGTCGGTAAAATGGGTATTGAGCACCTCTTTCCACTGGTCCATGGAATCAGGGCTCATTGAACCGGGCCAGAAGGCCAGCAGGTAAAGGAGCCACACTGCATAACAGGGCAATGCATACTTCAACCATGCCCAGGGGGCGACTCTCCTGCTCGCCCCGCCTGTTTCAGGACTGTCAGGACGGGTTGCCAGGTAAAAAGACGAAAGATAAAGACACGCCCCCGCAACTGCGGACACAGAGAGAAAAAAAAGTATCTTCTTCTCCTGCGGCAGCGCAAACGGGGTAACCGTGACCAGAAACACACCGGCAGCCCATGCCAGACCCATCCACAGAATATGTCCTGTGGATGATTCCTGAAGCAGTGTTCCGGTACGATACTGATACCGGCCCCGGTGCAGGATACGGAAAAGAAAAGCCATGACCAGGGCAGAGAGTACTGCTGCAAGCAGATTCCTGCGGACATGCTGCTGTCTCCCGGGCCGCTTCAGTTCAAGCTCAAGCTGGGGATCACCACCGCCGGCAGTAATTTTCAGGCCGTCACTCTCCGGAGTCAGACTCTGTATCTGATACACCGGAGTAAAGAGGGCAAACTCCTCTGCCGAACTGAAAACAAGATCATCACCGCTCTGCGGTTCCAACCGGATACGGTGCAGTGTTATCTCTGTCGCCTGATCAATGGGGTCGAGCCTGAGCTTCTCAATTTCATGCAGAGGCGGAATATTCAGGCGGTACTGACGCCGGTCAGGTTGAAGAAAAACCCTGGCAGACCTTTTTTCCTCATATACCTGGTCCGGCCCGGCCCAGAAGACCTGGAAGAACCCTGTTGATGCCGTTGTTACGTCAAGATGCAGAACAGACTTTTCCTGACCGGAACTGCCGTAAAACCGTATGACGGACCAGGCCAGCGCAAGGACCAGAAAAAAAAATAATGACCATCTGTTCCGCCCGGGCAGGACGCCTGGTTCCCGAAAAAAAGACATGCTCTCAACTCAGAAAAGGCGCCGGGCAAGGGTTTGAAAAGTCTTTTTCAGGGGATGCGTAACCGGGGCGCGGGAGCAGATTCCAACAGGATCTTCCGGTTTTTCACCGGTAAAATAGAGCGTGGCCGACAATTCGACAGACTGTTCATTGCCGGGCATGGGAGGAAGGATAACCTGGGGATCATGGCTTTCCGTAGCCATCACCAGGCAGGAGCCCTGCACAGCATGTTTGTCACACCCCTGCACATCGCACCCCGCAAAACCGTTGCCGGCATCCGCATGAAAAATCACCCGTCCATCTCTCCTGGACCTGATGGTGATGTGGTGGACAAAGACTGTTCCTGGCCGGTTGGAGGGATCAAACCTGTATATCCCCTCCTGACCGGCAAAGGGAAGATTCAGGCTCAGGCTCAGCCACCGCTCGGCGGGATAATCAATATAAACCGAGTTATGCTCCCAGTAACACCGGTTGATCTGCGAGTAGACCTGAAGCCTGGTCCGGCTGCCCGGCTCCAGCTCCGCGAAGGTGTCCGGCCGCAGGGCCTGGTTGATGATCTGCTGCGACGCGAACTCATGCTGCATCTCCGTCTCCTTCCATAATCTGGACAGCAGAATAGCCATCCTGGGCGCCTGCTCCTGCAGGGCCTGCTCATGCTTCATCATCATATACTGGACAAGATCGGCCCGCTGCCTGTTGGCAACGGAGTACACCATGGAATCGAAATGCCGTCGGTAGTTGAACAGTTCGTCCGGCAGAACATCCCCCTCAATACCGTGTTCATGCAGGGTGATGAGAAAATCCCAGTCCTCGTACGAGGTCATGATCTCATCATAGCCCCCGCATGTCTCAAACAGCTCACGCCTGAAAAGATTGGTGCACTTTCCGTCCGTATTCATGAACAGCATGAGCCCGGGCACATATCCAACCGGGATATACGCACTGTCCAGTTCACCGAAATTACGTGCGTGACAGCTCACATAGCCCAGCTCCCCGTTGTTGATCAGAGCCTCGACACCACGCCGGATATAGTCCGGATGAACCGTATCATCCGCATCCAGCGGCAGAATAAAATCACCGGTCGCGGCCGCAATACCGGCATTCCTGGCCGAACTGAGCCCGCCGTTTCGCTTGCGCACCCTGACAACACCTTCAAGCTGCTCAAAAACCTCGTCCGCCTCGGAGAAGGTGGATCCGTCATTAACCACCACTATTTCAATACTTGCGTAGGAGGAGGCCTGCACGGAGGCCACTGCTTCCCGCACATACTGCGGCTGGTTGAAATAGGGAATAACGACTGAGACCAGAGGCAGGGTGCCACCCGGCGGCTTCCATGACTTTTTCCGCCATGGCAGACTGTAGTTCTCTTCAATCCTGAGGGTTGTCGCCTCCGGCTCACAAATCTCCCTGCTGCGCAGTTGCGCTGCCCCGGAAATCCTGTGCAGCTGCTCGACCTGCCTGAAATTATCCAGAATACACCCGGCAATCTCCTCCGGCTTCAACGGGTCCACGACAAAGCCGGACGTAGCGTGCTCGATCATTTCACCCATCCCCCCCTCTTTCGAGGCAATGACAACACAACCGCAGGACATGGCCTCAAGACAGACATTGGCCCAGTTCTCCCAGCGGGAGGGATAGACGCAGAAACATGATTCGGAAAACAGGGCCGGAATCTCGTGATAGGGAATGCTGCCGCAAAACACTATGTTGTCCGTGTACTCCTGGGGAATGGACTGCTTGAGGATGTCGATATATGACCGGCCCAGCAGAAGCGCATTCCGGTCCGCGCCCCAGATCTCGAACCTGAAGTCCGGTTCCCTGGCCAGGATCAACCTGGCCGCTTCAATAAAGGTATCCAGCCCCTTGCGGACCTGGACAGAACCGATAAAACGGACCCGGCGGACCTGGCTGTCAGTAAAGTTGCGCTCCCCGGACCGGGCGGGAAGGTCCATGGGGTAAGGACACTGGCGAATATCGGTGCGTCCCACCCGCTTCTCAAAGTATTCGGCCAGGGAGAGTGAAGGCGACGTAACCATATCCGCATGCCGCACACAGTAGTCCTCCATCATGCAGTCGATAACGATATCCGGATAGAGCCGTTTGTCCTCGTTGATATGATAGAGAAGGGAACTGGGGGTATGAAGCTTGCATATAAGCTTGGTATTGCCGAATTCACCCTGCAGCCGTTTCGCCCTGACGGCGGCAAAACCCTCTACGCCGAACTCGGCAAACTCAACCACGTCAAGGCTGGTCTTTCGGGCCAGGTCACGCAGGGTGTCAAGAACCCGGTAGCTGTATTCATGATGGGGACTGAGAAAGTTATTCCGTCGGAGGCCGGGAGTGGGCAGAGTCGGGACCAGGGTCACGCCTTCCGGCAGAAGGTCCATGTTTTTTTCACAAAAACAGTCGGTCAGCAGAAAGACTCCATGTCCCCGGTGTGCCATGGACCGGCAGACGTTATAGATATAGGTTCCAATGCCGCCCCCGGTTACCGGACCGAATTCACGGCACGCATAGACAATATTCACTGTTTTTTCCTGTATACTTCTCTGGTTGCAGGTAACATCAGCATTGAAAACATGACCTGTCGTGGGACTTATTTCCCTTTCAGCAACTGCTGCAGGCAGAACATCAGGCCCATCTTCCCGCCTGCGTTACCGCGAATTACGGCCTTCATGCCATCCTCGTCAAGCTGAAAAAATTCTTTCAACTGCTGCACATCATAACTCAGGATGGACGATATATCACTCACCGCTGCAACTGCTTCGAACATTTTCTCAAAAACCAGTCTCCTTGTTCGTGCATCAAGTTCAGCGCGGTGCTTGTCCCCGGCTGCAACCAGTTTTCCGAACCGCAACCCGGAATCCCGGATAATCTCAGCCGCACGGGCCTGAAACGCACTGCCCGGGGCCTCACCATCGTCTGACGGCTTGCACAGAGACTGCACTGTGGAGAAGAACCGCTCCTCCTCCGTGGAGAAATCAAAGGCGAACTCGGCAAGAGACTCGCCCAGGACCTCCTCAAGTCCCGTATCTCCGGCAACAAGTACCGGCACACCGTACGACATGGCCTCAAGACAGACAATACCAAAAACCTCCCAGCGGGAGGGAAAGACACACAGGGTGGCTTTGCCCAGGTAGCTGACGACTTCACTGTGGTCCAGCTGGCCGGCAAAGACGATTTTTTCTCTGCAGTCATCCGGTATACGGTCCTGCCAGTAGTCAACAAATGTGGTGTCGTACTCCTTACAGAAACAGTCCCTGCCGATGAAAACCAGCCTGATGCCGGTTTTCTGTTTTTCCGGCATTGCAATGAACAGTTTCAGCAGGATGTCGGCCCCCTTGTGCCGGTCAAGGCGGCCGATAAAGAGCATAAGGTTTT
>JAJRVA010000086.1 GCA_024277485.1 Deltaproteobacteria bacterium
AAACTGGCCGCCTACGCCTCCGGCAATTCCGACGGCTCTGAGAACCCGGTAGCCGTCTTGCTGGAAGACGCTGCAGCGGCCTCGGCAGACGTTAAAGCCGTCGCAGGCTTTGCCGGGGTATATGTCAGCAACAGTATGATCGGCCTGGATGCGGCCGCGATCACCGCCCTGGAGGCGCGCGGCCTCTACTTCTATTAAGCCGCGGCCAGACAGCAGTAAAGCAAAGCATAAAAATAAACAAACAGGAGATCCGTAATGGCACCTGAAGTATTTACTCCCCGTCAGCTGAGTATGGCGGTCAATCTGATGAAGCCGGCACCAACCAAGGTGCTGGATACTGTGTTCTCCCGCAAAAAACGCCAGCTGACCAGCGTGTTTGAGTGGGATGTTAAGGAGGCAACCGGTCAGCTGTTGGCCAATATCTCCACCGCTGCCCCGGCAACGGTCCGTGGTGGTATCGGTCGGAAAAACGTGACCTGCAGCGCGCCTCGTTTTGCCGAGAAAGAGCTCATCACCGCCGCCGACCTGGAAAATATGCGCAAGTTCGGGTCCGGAACCGAGACCGAGCTGCTCAAGGAACGGATCGGTGATGAGCAGTTCGACATGCGGCAGCGGGTTGATCTTACCCGTGAGTATATGGCGGTCAAGGCCCTGTCCGGCCAGGTTGTGGACAAGGACGGCACAGTGCTGGTTGATTACAATCTGCCTGCAGCCAACAAGCCGACCCTGACCGGTACCGCGCTGTGGACCGACGCGGCCTCTGATCCGGTCAAGAATATCCGGGCCTGGAAAAAGCTGATCGTCCAGAAAGGCGGGCCGACCTCCGGCTTTGCAGCCTTCTGCGGCGGCGGTGCCATGGATGCCCTGATCAACAACGCCAATGCCCGCGAGCTGTTGCAGTATGCCGCCGGCAAGCAGATTGCCGAAGAGGGCCGCATTGCCAGGCTGGCCGGGGTCAATATCGATGAGTACGACGGCACATATACCGATGACGCAGGCGCCATGCACGATCTGATTCCTGATGGTGTTTTTGCCCTGGTCGGTATCGGGCCCCAGGTTGCGGCCGAGCTTTTTGCGCCGGTGGTCGACCTGGATGCGGCTGCAGGTGTAGGCAAGGGCAAGAAGGCAGACGTCTTTTTCTCCAAGATGTGGGATGTCAAGGATCCGTCCGGCAAATGGATCAAGGTCGAGGCCCGGCCGCTGCCGGTCTTCTTCCAGCCTTTGTGCGTGGTCTGGGCAACGGTAATCTGATAACCAAGACGACGGTCAGGGTCCGGATTTTCCGTCCGGGCCCGGCTGCGGAGGATTGAGCATGAAGGTGATTGTAAGCGAGGGAACGGTGCTGTATGACGGCACCACCATCCACCATCCTGGTGCCCTGGTCGATCTGGAGGACTCGGAGGCGACACGGTTGATTGCGGCAGGTAAGGTTCACCGGCCAGACCAGCGAATAAGCAAACTTGAGCTGGAAGATGCGGATATCGATGAGATCGTCACGGCCATCGGTACACTGTCCATGGATGACCAGTCGTTCTGGACCAGCGCCGGTAAACCAAAGGTCGATGTCCTGGGCGAGATCCTCAACCGTGATGTTTCGGGCGAAGAACGTGACCGGGCCTGGGACGAATTTATGAGTCGGAAATGAGCTACGCGACCATTACCGATATCAAAAAATGGCTGGATGAAGATGAGCTGATCCAGTTAACCGACGACGGCGACCTCGGGATCGTCGACACCGCTGTTGTTGATACGGCCCTGGAGTATTCCGATGCCGTAATCGACGGCTACATCGGGACCAGATACACCCTGCCGCTGGCAAATGTTCCTGCTGTGCTGGTGCTGTATTCCGTCGACCTGGCGATCTGCAGTCTGTACGACCGGCGCGATACAGGCAGACCGGAACATTGGAAGGACCGGTGCAAGAATGCAGCGCGCTTCCTGGAGATGGTTGCAGCCGGGAAGATATCACTCGGCGTTGATGATCCGGCCGGGACCGGTGCCTCGGATACGGTTGAGGTCTCAGGCCCTGAGCAGTTATTTCCACACTCCGAACTCGACAAGTATTGATGCTGACGATTATCAGGGCCGTTCAGGTCGAGTTGCGGGCAAAGCTGCCGTATATCCGTGATGCGGATATCTATATTGCCCCGTCTGTTTACTCGATCAACAGCGGGGTTAAATTCCCGTGCATCGGAATCAAGGACGGGCGGCCGGAGAGCATGGAGCGGGCCGGGGGCGTTGTTGAATGGACCCTGCCTATTCATTGCTCGGTGTTCGTCAAGCTGGCCAAGGATGCGGAGCGGGCCATTATCGGAGACGATGCCACTCTGCGTCCTGGGGTGCTTGAGATAGCGGGCGATATCTGCGACGCGCTCTCCGGCAACCTGCTTGGCCTGGCCGTGGATCACGGCCTGCAGGCGGCGATGGTCACCGGGGAAACCGCCTCGGAAATGTTTGTGGATCCGCAGTCGAACGGTATTCAGCGGATACAGGTAACCATCACCTATACCAGAGAAACATCCGCGACCTGCGGAGGAGGATAACATGTACAGGTTGAAAAAAGGCCAGCCGTCCATTGAGGTGGTTGACGGGCCGATGGCCGGGCGATCGTTTGTTCCCGGGCAGGCGTATGAAGATAAGGAGATTCCGGCGGCGGAAAAAAGCCGGTTTGAAAAAATACGTAAACCGGCAGCCAGGCCGGAAAAGGCAAAGGAGAGTGTGAAAAATGCTTAATCCACGATCGAGCCTGACCCTGACCGCTGTGTCGGCGGGAACGCAGGAAGCGGCCATCAACACCTACCAGGCTCTGGACCAGTCTATCCTGGTGTCTGACGGTGACTATCTAAATCTTGATCCACGGCGGGAGAACAATGCCGACGAAATGAACGGAAAAGAGGAGCCGGACGTTATTTATGACAATGGCTCCCTGGCATCCGGGAGCTTTAATTTCTCAAAATTGCAACCGAACCAGGCCGCGTTTCTGCTGGCCTTCGGCCTGGGCAACTGCTCAACGGTTGCGGCCGGGTCCGGGTATCTGCACAGCATCACCCCGATTGACGGTGATGTGGACATTGCCAGATCAAACCCGAGTTTTACCGCTGGACAGCGGGTCGGTAAGACCATCAACAAGCGGCGCCTGGCGTCCTGTTTTGTTGATTCGCTGTCGATGTCATTCAATGCAGATGACTGGGTCAAGGGCAGCGGGACAACCAAGGCGACCGCTATGCATGAGGACACTGTGATTGAGGAGACAGTTTCCGCGCTGGACAACGTGACCAGTATCACCCTCGCGGCAAACGGCGTACAGGGTG
>JAJRVA010000087.1 GCA_024277485.1 Deltaproteobacteria bacterium
CCTTCACGGGGACCGGCATAACGCATGTCCAGCGGGTAGCCGGCATTGATGACATTGTCCTTGACAAAGTAGTTGTCAATCAGGATCTCAATGGCCTTGACCCGGGTTTCAGCCGGGATGTCGCCGGGCTTCAGGTTGCCGATCAGGGAATGGATCAGCACACCGTCGCACACCTCGATGGCGATCTTGGCCAGGAACTCGTGGGAGCGGTGCATGGGGTTGCGCAGCTGCAGTGCGGCAACGTTTGCCCAGCCGCGCTCTTCAAACATGGCGCGGGTCTCGGCCGGGGTCAGGTAGACACCCGGGTACTCGTCCGGGTACTCGCCCTGGGACAGAACCTTGACCGGGCCGGCAATGTTGACATCTTTCTGATTCATGACCATGATAACACCGGGATGATCATCAGGGGCGATTTCCCAGAATTTACCGTCAACAGACTCTTCGCCTTCACCCATGAAAACTTTTTCACATTCCCATTTCTTGTCAGCTTCGGTCATCTCGTACTTCTCGGTAACCTTCATGGTTGCCATGATCACACCGTCAGCCTCGAGAGCGATCTCGTCGCCGGTGGTGATGGCGTCAGCCTCTTCCTTGGAAACATCCAGGGTGATCGGCACGGGCCAGAAGGTACCGTCTTCCAGCTGCATGTTTTCGCATACGCCTTTCCAGTCAGCTTTATTCATGAATCCTTCCAGCGGAGAAAAACCGCCGATGCCCATCATGATCAGGTCGCCTTTGGCACGATCACTGACCTGAATTTTTTTCAGACCGGCTGCTTTTTGTTTTTCCGCTTCAAGCTCGCTGCCGTGAAGCAGAGCACATACAAGACCTTTGCCACCATGGGGGGGGACCAATTTAGACATAATTTTTCCTCTCTTGTTGAATTATTTCTTTAAAAGAATGACCGACTTTATTTGCAAACCAGAACTGGTTTCTCTCTGATTTTACCTTGAAATCGAGAATAACTGAACCGGCATTCAGTATAAGGACTATGATATATATAGGGCTGAAAGCTGAGATGTCAAGGAAAATTTCAAGCCGGCGGGTATTCGACGTCAGTTCACGGATTTTCATGCCCCGGTGAGGGCTCAGAGCTTGCAGATATCCGGGAGTTTTGCAAACTTCTTATCAAAAGTGACTATTTTGTGAGCATGATCAAGCAGGTCCATGCGGATCAACCGGTCAACAAAACCTGCGCCTGTTCCTTTATATTCACTCAAGACAGTTAACGCGTGCCCTGTGGGGGTGATCATCGGGGAAGAGAGAAAATCCAGCAGGGTTTTGGCAGCGTTTTTCCTGGGAACGCCGTAATGGAAGCAGGTGGCATGGTACACTTCCGCAATGACGATATCTGACACGAAAACTGTTATGTTGTTGAAATAGCACTTTTTTACGTAGTCGAGCGCCTGCTTTGCCTGCTCTTCCGGTTCACCGACAAGCAGTCGCAACACGACGCAGGTATCAAGCCCGATGGCTTTCATTGGCTCATTCCCTGCCCAGATTTTTTCCTATGGAGGCCCGGATCGTTTCCATATCATGGTCTTTGCCACGACCATATTTTTTCAATCCGCCAAACCATTTTGTCTGGACAGTTTTTTGGGGTCGTATAATCCAGGTGGCAATCCCCTCAATCTCTTTCTGTTCCAGTATCAACACATCTCCTGCTTTCACGCCTAATTCCCGGCAGACCTGTGCAGGGAAGGTCGCCTGTCTTTTACTTGTTAGCCTGATCGATTGCGTCACCGAGCTTTCCTCCTTACTCTTTAGCATAAATTGTAAGGCGATATTTGGAGTGTGTCAACAGAAAATCACAACTTGATAGCTTTACAAACTTTATGAACTTGACAAACTGTCAACCTTAAACTGCGTAAGCCGCAAAGCATTGGAAACAACGGATACCGATGACAGCGCCATGGCTGCTCCGGCAATCATCGGGTTCAGGCTCGGTCCGCCGAAAATGTAGAGCAGACCGGCCGCCACCGGGATGCCGACGACATTGTAGGCAAAGGCCCAGAAGAGGTTCTGGCGGATATTGCGCATGGTGGCCCGGCTTAAGGCAAGGGCGGTTACAACGCCGTCCAGGTTGCCCTTCATGATGACCACGTCGCCCGATTCAATGGCCACGTCAATGCCGGTGCCCATGGCAATGCCCACGTCAGCTTGGGCCAGGGCCGGGGCGTCATTGATGCCGTCCCCGACCATGGCAACCCGCAGGTTTTGTTCCTGCAGTTCCTCTACCCGGGAGGATTTTTCTTCGGGCATGACCTGGGCGATGATGTCGTCTATTCCTGCCTGGCGGGCAATGGCCCGGGCGGTTTTTTCATTGTCACCGGTCAGCATGACAACCTTGACACCCATCTGATGCAGACGCTGGACGGTTGCCGGTGTTTCCTCCTTGATCCGGTCCGCTACTCCCAGGAAGGCGGTCAGTTGCCGGTTTATGGCCAGGAACAGCACTGTTTTCCCCTCTTCAGACAGGGCGTGGACCTGTTTCGTCTGCTCCCGGTTCAGACCGGCCGCTGTTGTTTCTTCAATGAATGCCTGGTTGCCCAGGGCGATTTCCCTCTCCTGAACCAGGGCTGTTATCCCCCGGCCCGGAATTGCCTCGAAGGAGGAGGGTTTGTCCAGGGAAAGGTTTCTGGCTTCTGCGGCCCGGACAATGGATTCGGCCAATGGATGCTCGGACATGGATTCGGCAGAGGCAACCAGGGCAAGAACCTCGTCTTCAGCCAGGTCGGTATCAAGCAGGAGAAGATCGGTCAGTTCAGGCCTGCCGTAGGTCAGGGTGCCGGTCTTGTCAAAGACCACGGTGTCGATTTTTTCCGCCATCTCAAGGGCCGTGCCGCTTTTGACCAGCACCCCTAACTGGGCGCCACGGCCGGTGCCGACCATGATCGCGGTGGGGGTGGCAAGGCCCAGGGCGCAGGGGCAGGCAATAACCATAACAGCAATGAAAAACCTGAGCGCCTGGGTAAAGGGAACATGGCCGATGAAATACCAGGCCAGGCCGGTCAGGAGGGCAAAGGCCATGACCGAGGGAACAAAATAGAGGCTGATACGGTCAGCCAGCCCGGCAATGGGGGCCTTTGAGCCCTGGGCCTGCTGGACCATCCTGATGATGCGGGCAAGAGTCGTGTCCGTGCCCACGTGGGTGGCCCGGATGGTCAGGACACCGTTTTTATTCAGAGTGCCGCCGGTGATCTGGTCATCCTTTTTTTTGTCAACCGGCAGGCTTTCACCGGTGAGCATGGACTCGTCCAGGCTGGATTGGCCCTCGATGATAATACCGTCAATGGGGATCCGTTCACCGGGTTTGACCAGCAGGATATCGTTTACTTCAACCTCGTCGACAGGAATGGATTTCTGCTCATTGTCAACGAGCAGGGTTGCCGTATCCGGGGTCAGCTGCATGAGCCTGCGGATGGCGTCGGAGGTATGCGACTTTGAGCGGGTTTCGAGATATTTGCCCAGGGAGACCAGGGCGATCAGTACTCCGGCCGATTCAAAGTAGAGGTCCATGGCCCGGGCCACGGGATCGATACCAAGTGCGATTTCAACCAGGTTCCAGGTGGAATAGACAAAGGCGGCTCCCGTGCCCACGGCAATAAGGGAGTCCATGTTCGGGACGCGGCGGACAAGCGCCGGGATGCCGACAAGGTAGAAGGATCGACCTAACCACATGATGGGCAGGACAAGAAAAAACTGCGCCAGGGCGTAGTTCAGTGGCGACTGGTGGGGATGAATAAAATCCGGCAGCCGCAGGCCGACCATGTCGCCCATGGAGAGGGTCAGCAGGGGAACGGCAAGGAGCAGCATGGCGACAAGCCGCTTTTTCATGGCTGCCAGCCGGGCCCGGGTTTCCTGCTGTTTTTTGTCAAACCGGCTGTCTGCCTCTGCTGCCGGTACAGCGCCGAAGCCAAGCTTTTCAATGGCCTCACGGATACCCCTGCGGCTGGTCTGATCCGGATCGAACGTAAAAGTGCCGGTTTCTGCCGCCAGGTTGACCTCGGCCCTGCTCACTCCGGCAAGCTCTCCGACCACCTTTTCAATGCGGCTTGAGCAGGAGGCGCAGTGCATACCGGTGAGGTTCATCTCGACCGTCATCTCGGAGCGTGCTTCGGGCAGGGCCATCTCAAAGCCGATCTCTTTAATCCGGTCGGCAACGCTTTCCGGCCGGACAACAGCCGGGTCCCAGGCAAGCTCCATGGATTCCGTGGCCAGGTTGACACTCACAGAATCCACACCGTCCATAGCGGAAACCACCTTTTCAATGCGGCTTGAACAGGCAGCGCAATGCATGCCCTGTATGGGGAATTGTCTGTTCATTTTGTTTCAGGTGCCAGGTAGCAGGGATCAGGTGTCTGCGTTCAATTTCCGCTGCCGACCTTTCTCATGACTATAGCCCTTATCATGCCCGTAGGCAAGAAAATCCGAAAATCCGGGGACATGATACCATTTTTTCTGCACTGTCCAAGGATCTCTACAATATGAACCGAAAAAATGGTATCATGTCCCCGCGAATTTTCGGAAGCGGTTTCAGTTGCTGGGACAAAAAACAGAAAAGGACTGATGGCTATGAAATTCCCAGGACAGCTGCATTATGTGAACACATTTTCAGGATGTGTTCACATAATGTCCGCACAGAGTTGCAGGCCCACTTGTTCAACCTTATTCCAACGTGTAATCTCGCAGGGACAGGTGATTCGCGGTTGGTTCAGTTTTTCCAGACACCGTTTTCCTTTTTATAAGGAGTATTGCGTTCAGGATTCCTTCTGTCCTCCCCGTTGAACTGATTTGTATTACGGGTTTCGAGGATCCAGACTGACTGGATTATGTTGTCTTCCGTCAGAAGGATCCCAACGCTGCGCCCCTGTGATATCGCTGATCTGCCTGCAGGCCCGTTCGGTGAGTGATAGGTTGCAGAGGGTGACAGGAAAAATGACGCATCGTTGATAACAAGGGTGTCATTTTCCAGATATTCTATGGAACCGCTTACATCAAAAACTTCGGGGTATCCGGGATAAACAGGGGTCAGTTCCCCTGCCATGGCGATTCCATATCCCGGGGAAACAGTATCTATCCCGAATCCAGAGGAACAGGACAGTAAAGCTGTTACCAGCAGGACCCGATACATTGTCGTGTATGATTTTGACATTATTTTTCCTCCGTCTCTCAGGCAGTTGTTAATATTCACGCCAGTAATAGAAACCGGTTTTTTCCTTTTTCTCCCATAGGATCTTGGTGTCCCCGGATGAACTGCTGAAAATCTTCATTTCGCGGTCCTGTTTCTCATTAGGATCACCTACGATAACGGGAGTGTGCAGCATTCCGTCTTTCATGATGCCTGTCGGGGGGACAAGAACTGCATTGCCATCAGTATCTGTTATCCCGACGTCAATAAGATCAAGGTCGTTAATGTAGCCATTCCCGTCAATATCAAAGACAGGTTTTGTCATCCTGCTGCCGTCACATGCATCCATCTCATGGATAATGGACTTTCCGCCACCGGTACAGGGCGAATCTTCAGGGATGAAAGAAATGACGATGGCTTTACCGTCGCGGATTATAACATCCTTGATGATTCTTTCACCTCCCAGTTTCGTTTCTCCTGCTTCGTCGATATCGCCGTCGTTGTCATTATCGATGTTGTCAGAAGCGGCGTCCACCTGGTAGGGAAGATCAAAGAACCAGCCGGCATTGCCTACTTCCTCTCCGATTTCGTCGCTTGTGCCGTCCCTGTCATTATCAATACCATCGGAACTGTAGGAGGCGGGTGATACAGGGATACATCTTTCCGGAGAAATAGAGTCGTCCGCCAGAGTTTCATCGATGGCGCCGTCGCCGTCATTGTCAATACCGTCGTCACATTGAGTGTACCAGTTGGGTTCATTGTCGCTGAGGGTCCTCAGCCAGTTGGTCTCAGTGCCTAATGTATATAAACCCCAATCAACTTCAGTCTGCTCGAGGAGCTTCACACCGGAAAAAATAGTGTTGCTGAAGGAGTTGGAGGCTCTGCTCCAGGTGCCGAGATAGTTGTTGGGGTCAGGATGGGTTTTACTGTCGAAATCCCATATGCCGAAGATGCTCTGTTGGCTTAAGTCAGTGCGGTCTGACTCGCCGATGAATTTGCCGGTCCCAAAGATGACCATAACCCCTTTTTTTTCGCAGTGAAACGTTATATCCGGAGCTGTAGTAATTGGCTGGCCGGATGCGCTGAATAACGGTTGTGGCGCATCATGGTTTCCAGTTGCATCCACATCACCATAATCAATCCGAGTATTGCCGGCAGGGTTGGAGTTGTCAGTACCAAAAGCAACCCCCCAGTCTTCAGGGTCGCGGGACGTAAGGTCAAATTTCCACATGTTACCTTTGAGGTCGCCTGCGTAGACGTAATCAACACGTCTGTCATTGTCGACATCAATCAGGGCCGGTGTTGACAGGCCATTGTTCCCGCCCGCACCGGTATCGATCTTACGGACAATGTCGCCGGACCAGGCATCAAGAATGTACAGTACAGCGTTGCCATTGACGCTGTCATACCCGTTACCGAATATGACGACCCAGGGATTGTCACTCAGGGATAAGGTCTCGTTGTATGATTTGTAGGAACGTGCGATAAAGGGATCACTGTAGCTGTATCCCATGTCATCATCTTCAAAATACAGGGCCATTTCGCCCTGTTCATCGACGATACCATCGCCGTCGTTATCAATGCCGTCGGAGTAGTTTTCATCGTCGCCGTCAGCAGCTTCATTGGCATCGGTATCGCTGAATCCGTCGCCATCATTATCCACACCGTCGTTGCGTTGGTCTCCGGCATAGATATACTCAAGTCCTGTTGTCGGAACAGGAGGATACTCCCACCTGACGATGGATGTTGAGCCGCTGGATAACGTGGTTTCAGTTACCGGAAGAGTGGAATCCTCGATATTGGAAATATCCAGGGCATAGATTCCACGGCCGCCTTTTTTAAGCGCTCCAACCAGCAGGGTAAGGGAAGCTTTCTCACTTGGTTCGTCAATGGTGCCGTCCCCGTCATTATCGATATTATCACTATAGTCTTCGTCTGCCTCATCTATCTGGCCGTCGGCATCATTGTCAATTCTGTCAGATGTCCGATCTCCGGCCAGGAACGTCATTGTCTGGGCAAAAGGAGTGGCGTCCACAAAATAGCGGTGATCAAAGGCTGGTTTTGCCAGATCCTGCAGATAAGCAAAGGAATGAAGTGGAACATAGGCGAAACGTTCACGGCCGCTTTGCGCATCAAAGGCGTGCAGCATGCCATCGTTGCCGCCGGCAAAGATGGTCCCTCCCGCCATCTCTCCTGGTTCATCAATCACGCCGTTATCATTATTGTCAATGCCGTCGTTTTCTGCCTCAACAGCTTGGCCTACGAGCAGCGGGGCGGAATGGACTATGTCTCCGAGTTTTTTCGTCCGGCTTCTGAAGCCTGGCAACTCTTTTCCGCGGAGGTAATCGACCAGATTCGTATCAAAGTTCAGTGCTTCCTGTTGCGCCGGTGCCATGGACGAATAACGGAAAGGCACACCAGTGCCCGGAGTTCCGGTGTAGGTGATTATCTTCCTGTCAGCGCTCCAATCCTGGTCCTGCAGTTTGTCCTGCGCACTCCAGAGAATATCGTCTGTTGTCTTGAGTATTTCTCCTGTCTCGGGATTGATGGGGTACGCTATTACATCGCCGACCCATGACCCTGAAGAATAGGTTGATTGATAGAGAACCAGGCCTGTACTGAGTTCGTCTCCATTTACCGAGACAGATGCTCCCGACGCGACTCTGGAACTGATGTCCTTGAAGAGTTCATTCAATGAACTGACAAGGGTATCCGGATCGTTGGCCTGGAAAAAACGACCACGGCCATTGACAGACGCATGGAAAAGGTCATCAATTTTGGTGGGGCAGGCATAGCAGTTGTTGTTTGGATCATCCCAGGTCGGCAACGGAGTCATCGGATTCAGAAAGTAAGGATCCTGAAAATATCCCGGGTCATCAATAACACCGTTTTTGTCAAGGTCATCCAGGGGAATATTTCCTTCACGGCCAAAGGATACCGAGAACGTAACCATATGTTGTCTGCTGTTCTGGTCATAATTGTTCGAGGGTAGCTGGTCGGGCAGGCCGTCTGCCAGATCATCGTTGTAAAAGGACATGGCAACATCGGCCAGAGTTTCACTGTAGCCGTCCTGATAGGGACTTCCAGTGCCCCCGTCGGCGTTGCCGACACCTGGGCTGTTTCCGTTCCAGTATCCGTCGGTCATGGCAATGGCATACGCCTGCTGGCAGGACCCGCCGTCGGCCTCGCTGTAGTAGGGGGACGTTCCGAGGTTGCCGGAGTCGCCATCGTCCTGGTCATAGTATCTGCCGATACTGCGCAAACCCTGACGAAGCGGGGTGCCGCCGGAGGAGTTGATGGAATATAAAGTATTCAGCAGGGAATTGGTGGAGTCTACGTAAACATTGCTCGAGCCTTCAAACCTTATTGCGTCCGCAGTGGTGGAGCTGCCCGTACTGCCGGCGTGGCGCTCAACCATGACCGAACCGGATACACCCTGGTTAAAAGTATAGGTGCCCAGGTCAACCCAGTAGCCGCAACAGCCGGCACCACTTGGATCCTCACAGTCGGCCTTTGTCGTTACCACGTTACTGGACGAGGCTCTCTGGTTGAGGTATTTGACTACTGTTCCCCCGGCATGATTGATGGTAAATTTAGCCTTCTGGTCCCGGTTGGAGTAGCAGTTCCACCAGCCGGAAACAGTGTAAGGTTCCGTAACCGGCAAACTTGGTGTCCACAGGGCCCATTTTCCTGAGGTGCCGGTATACAGGGAGCTGCTGTTATATTCAGGTGTCGAGCCGGACTCGTACCAGCTGTTGCTTCTGGTGAACCCGTTGTCCCTGTTGTCAACTATAACTGAATTGGTGGCGTCAACCTTCACCGGCAGGACTGTCTGGCTGACCCCGGAATTGATGGTGTAGTACCCAACATTCACCCACTCAAGATCGTCGACAGAGAATCCTACAGCTGCCTTGGCAGTCAGCTCACGTTTCCGGTAAAAGGAGAACCAGTTGGCAAAGTTCTGAAGATCATCATAGTCGGTGACAAAGCTGACCGGCATGCCGAGTTCATCATAGACCCTGGGCTGGATTGAATCCGGAACATTATCATTGGCAGGGTCGGCCGGATCGTAGGGGACAGGCGTAACATAGGTGATAACTTCATGGTTGTTTGCCGCGCCGTCATCATAAATCAGATAATAGTCCCGTGTTACCTCGTCTGTGTCAACAGTGCCATCTCCATTCGTATCTGTCCATATAAAGTTGACAAGATATTTTTCGCCCGGGTCGGCAATGCCGTCGGCATTTATATCGTCAACTGCGTAATAATGCGCGTTTCTGATATCAACGGAAGTGCTTGCCACGCTCGTGCCTGTCTTGACAAAGGCGATAGCATCGGCAACGGTGCTCGTGCTGGGGGTAGACAGGCCGTCGCGCACGATGCTTACCGTGGCCTGATGCCCTGCGGAAAGTGTGAAGCTGGCGCCGCCGAAAAGCGGCAGCCACTCACCACATACACCGGCCTCCGGTGTATTATTGGCAGATGAGCGCTGGTTTTTTCGCTCAGACGCATCCACTGTCCCGTCCCCGTCGCTGTCTATTTCTATCAGGGCGTTCATGTCGCGCTGGTCATAACAGTTCCAGTAGGCATAAATCTGGTAGTCGTCTGCAACGGGAATATCAGGGGTAAATATGGCACTGCCGTTCCCGGTGGTATAGAGAGATGAATTGTCCCATTCAGGTAATAGTGAGGATTCGTACCAGGAGCCGGTCGTGGTGAAATCAGGTGAGCCGTCCTGGTTGTCGACAATGACCCCGTTGTTGACCGGAAGGTTGCTGTAATAGATATCGTGGATGTCGAGGGTGGGTGTACTGTTGATCGGATTTGAGCGGGGATTGATAATATCGGCAAGATGCGGCGGCGGTGTTCCGCCGGCAGAAATTGTAACCCCGCTTGCGTCTTCCGTATCGGCCATTACCTCCCACCTCGGCCAGGGACGGTAGGTGGAATGAGGATTGTAGAAAATCGTATTGTACCCGTACCATTGCGATTTCCATTCAATTTTTTTGGTGCCGCTCAGGGCATAAGAAGTATTTGAATAGGCATTGTCCGAAAGAGCATAGACGAAGTATTCAGAATGAAAAATACCGTCGTTTTCAGGTGTCATGAACTCCCAGTCCATACTGCCGGAGTTGTCCAGGAGAAACATGATGTTGGCCGGTGCGGCCTGGATTTTTGTTTCCATCGGATCGTTGCTGAGATCTGCAGCGACCGCTGCCCCAGTCAGGAGAATGAGGTAGAGGCATGAAATCACCGGTATTGAGGTTGCCATGGAAACCGTTCCTGAATTTACAGATTTCTGATGTTCTTTCATGATACTACCTCTAAAAACGTTTTTTAAAGCCAAGCTCAATCAGCTTCCAGCCATTATTTTTTGTCGCATAGCCGAACAGGCGATACCCGTGCAGGCTGGTTGCGGTAATTTTCAGGGATGAGGCACTTGCGCCGGACAGGATACCACGGTCCACGGCGGCCAGTTTAACAGTCTGGGAGCCGTCATCAATGCCGGATACCCCGGTGCCGTCATAACTGTTGTCCTGCCAGGTGGTGGCTACATTGTCATAACCAACGGGATCCGTGCCGTCGTTATTTTTGGCAATCAGCCAGGGAATACTGGTCCTGGTCGCAACGAGTTCATCCGGATCATCTTCATTGTTCAGCAGCCCTCCTGATTCAAGTGCTGCGGATTCAGCATCGTAGAAGGTCTCCTTGATGGTTTTGTCGTTGCCGGCTATCTGTAATTCAACCGAGCTGTTTCGTGTTCCCGCGATGCCGATAAGCGACAGGATCACCAGTATCAACAGCGTCGTTACCAGGATGAATCCGGCATCATCATTTTTTCTTGCTTTTGATTTCATGGCACCTGCTTTTGTTACATTTTGCTGATTTTTACACAGTTGAGTGTAACGGAATTCTGGCCGCCCGGTTTTGCATAATTCACCGTAACAGTAATCTGTCTGGCATTGGGGATGGGGGTGTCGTCCTGTACGGTCCAGCTTATCTGGTATCCGTCCGGATCCCCCTCGTCCGCTTCATCAACCGTGCCGTCATTGTCATCATCTGCCCCGTTGGCAGCAAATGAAGCCAGGGTATAGGGTGAGTTTGCCGAGTCAAAGATGTCTTCGTCAGCTTCATCAGTCTGTCCGTCTCCATCATCGTCAGTGCCGTTGGAACCGGCATCATAGGGCAGGGAGAAAATACGCTCGACCATGTCCCCCCCCCATGTTGTTGCTGCGGTAAGCCTCTGGGCCGTACTGTTACCGCGGATAGCGGCGGTCTGCATGACGTTGGCAGCAAGAACACCGATTGTCAGTACGGCAACCGCTATAATAACTTCAATGAGGGTGAATCCCTCGCTGCTGGTATGCGTTACAGGCTGCTTCATTTTACATCACCATGTTCCTGCAGGCTACTTTGCTTACCAGCAGCCGGCGGCGGAAGTTGTCGTTGACAGGAATATTTGTGCCGTCACCCAGAATATAGGTCTGGGTATTGGTATAATGGGGATCGGCTTGTCCGGCACGGGCAAGGATGGAGATAGTTACCGAAATGATATTGTCCAGCTGTGCGGTGGTGGGGGCAAGTGTCGTGGTACCGTTATCAAGGGTGTAGAAAAACTGGATGCGTTCGATATTTTCAGCTATGGGCTGGTACCCCCCTCCGGTATCCATTCCAAGAGAATCAACACCCCCCGCATCAGGTATGCCGTCGTCATCAGCGTCAACTGCTGCAGTAAACCCGAACGCGACACTTTCACCGTTATCCCCGACATCACCATCGCTGTCCCCGGTCACGGAATCGCCCGTTATGTCCATGGTAAATGCTATACGTCCGGCAGCCGCTGTTGTGATGCCGGCATTACCGCTGTTGGTGGGGTCAAATCCGGCCATCTTGAGTTCCTTGGTCAGAAAATAAAAGGCAGCCCTGATA